>NZ_JBBCKX010000005.1:0-256920 GCF_037153115.1 Pantoea sp. USMM079 | reverse complement strand
CGCTTCGCCTGGGCGTATCCCGGAACTGGTAAAGGACGTAAGTTCGATAGCAGAGATGGTCAGACTACCGGGACGACGGGAGCGCTCGTTCCCAAGGGTGGTGAAAGAGAGGCCCTATAAATATCCGACAGCCAGAAGAAAAAATGCCAGTCAGGCTTAACTGACTGGCATTAGCCCTTAAGGCTGCTTTTTTGCTTTCTGAAGGCCGCTACCCTTTATCACGCTGCGACAGCCACTCGTCACGCGTCAGCTCCCAGGTGCCCGCAGGTAACTCGCCCTCAACAAAAGTTTTGCGATAGGTATCCACTAACCGCATGCCAGTGCGTTCCGAGATGCGACGAGAAGCCAGATTATCCATCGCCTTAGGCACACGCAGACGCGTCTGGTCGAGATGGATAAACCAGAATTCGGTGACTGCTGCGCAGGCTTCACTCATCAATCCCTGCTTCTGCCATTCAGGCACCAACCAGAATCCCCGGTTATCTTCCGGCCCCAGACGTAGTGAGATTAAACCAATCAGACTGTTGGGATCAGATCGATGGCGAAGGCTCCAGTGCCACGCCTGCCCTGCTTTCATTGCAGGCAGCGCCATACCCTCAATATATTGACGGGCGCCATCAGCGGGATAAGGCCAGGGCACAGAACCGATCAGATGCCGCACGATTTCCCAGCGCGGGAAAACCTGCTGTACCTGAATCGCATCTTCGCTTCGCAGCGGTTGCAGCAGTAAACGGGGCGTTTCCAGACGCGGTATTTCCATAACAACCTCCTTGGTTAACCCATTCAGTATTATCGTAAAACGGCCTGAGTGGGAAATCTTCTCGGAAATAATCAGTCAGTTACCGAAAGCAATCAAAGCGGAGCGGGATCACATTTTTCGTCAAATATGACAGCATTTCATCTGATTGAAACAAAACTGTCATACAGTTTAATTACTCTTATCCTTCCTGTTTTTCGATGGACACTTATTATGGTCATCAAAGCTAAAAACCTGCAGGACGCGGAAGAACTCCTGCATTCAGGTATCAGTAAAGTTGAACTGGCTTACGATATCGGCAGCGACGATTTTTTCCGCCTGGCTTCGCGGTGGTGTGACCGCGGTGCGCGTATAACCAAAGGCAACGAGCACTTTGTGGTACAGATCAAAGGCATGTCAATTCCGCCTAATCACTAAACGTGGGTGAGCCGCTTTGGCTTGCTCTTTTCACGGCTGACGGGTAAAAATAGCGTTTTAACCGTCAGCCGTGATGCTTAATGTTTGCTTCTGAAATTCCCCTGGCACTGCCCCCCTCTCCGTTTATTACCGCTGCGGCTATGACAAGTTCTCCGCTCCCTATTGCGTGGTGTGAATTTAATCAGCAGGCATGGCACAGCGATCTGCATCAACACTGGCAGCTCCCGCTACCACTGGCGTTACACAGTGCCGTCACCAAGCGTAAAGCTGAGCATTTAGCCAGTCGCTGGCTGGCACAACAGATGCTGGCGCGCTTCGCTATGCCTGACTTTATCCTGCGTAATGCGCCCGATCGCTCGCCTGTATGGCCGGTGGGGATTCAGGCCTCACTCTCGCATTCGCAGCAAATGGCCGTCATCGCGGCAACGCAGGCGCCCCTGTGTATAGGCGTTGATGTCGAGCAAGTGATGGCAGAACAGACCGCAGAGGAAACGGCGGAGATGCTGATGAGCCGTGCAGAGCGTCAACGGTTAACCGCCGCTGCACTGCCGTTTGCAGCGGCGGCCACTTTGCTTTTTTCACTGAAAGAGAGTGTCTATAAAGCGTTGTGGCCACAGTTGCATCAGCCGATGGATTTTCTGCAAGCGGAGTTGCTGGAGTGGGATTTGACGCAAGGCCGCGCCACGCTCACGTTGACGCAGGACTTTTCACGCGAGTTTAACGCCGGTACTCGCCTGCAGGCGCACTTCTGGCGACGCGGCGACCGCGTTATCACGCTGATCGCTCATCCCCTGAATAACCCATAAAAAAACCGGCTCAGAATCAATCTAAGCCGGTGACAACACAAGACGACAGAAGTGTTCCAGGGAGACAGAGACGAGGAATCTCTGTTGAAACTCACCTTACTCGCCTGGCAACACCTTGCCCAATAAGGCTTTTTGCTAAGCTTTCCCGACAGATGTTAATGGCCAGTGTCGGTGCGCTTCACCGCATCTAGCGTGGCCATCTCACGTTCGTTACCGGTGAGTTCACTCAGCTGGCCTTCGCGCATCTCCAGCAAGCGGTCGGCGTGAATGAAGTAGTGATCATCATGGCTAATAGCAAACACGGTTTTGCCCGACTCCTGCAGCCAGGGCAGCAGTTCGCGGTAGAAGATGCGGCGGAAATGCGGGTCCTGATCGGCAGCCCACTCGTCCAGCAGCAAGATGTCGCGTTCCTCTGCCGCTGCCAGCAGCAACGCCAGTCGCTTGCTTTGCCCTTTAGAGAGCTGCAGATTCAGCACCTTATTGCCTTGCAGCTTCAGTTTATCCTGCATCTTCAGGCGTTCCAGCCACTGCTGCACCAGCCCAGGATTCGCTGGCTGACCGCCGTGACTGATCAGGCGATCAAACAAATGCACATCGGTAAACACCGCTGAGAAGTGTTTGCGGTAAGCATCGAGGTTATGCCAGTCAACCACTTTGCCATCCAGCAGCAAACTGCCCGATTGAGGCTGATAAAGCCCGGTCAGCAACATCGCCAGCGTTGACTTGCCACTGCCGTTACCCCCAATCAGGAACACTAACTCGCCGCGACGCAGCGTCAGATTAATCGGGCCAACCTGGAAACCGTGCTCACCATAATGGAAGCAGACATCACGCAGTTCCAGCGTTTGCCAGTCACTCACCTGCAGCAGTGCTTTGAACTGTGCATCATAAGGTGCGAGATCGAAGGTATTGATTTTGCGGAAGGCGACCTGCGCACTGAGCAAGGTCGGCAAGGCACCCACCGCCGCCAGTAACGGCGTGCGCAGGAACAGCAGCGTCAGTGAATAGGTGGCGGCCACCGCCGTGTTCGCCCAACCCAGACCGTTAGCCATAAAGAACACAATGCCAATCGCGCCCAGCATCATGATATTTGACCAGTTAACCGCGCTGAGATGGAAGGTATCGGCACGAACGATATGATGACGATAGCTTGTGGCGTTTTCCTGATAGACGTTGTCGTAAATCAGTTGAGCGCGCTCGCGGTTGAGCTGTAGCTCTTTGCGTCCTTCAATAATGGTCTGGAAATCACGATAGAGATCGTCTTCGATTTCACGCAGCTTCGCCATGTGTTGATAAACGCGTGACACCAGCAGCCAGCCGCCGACCAGCGTGATCACTAACCACAGCGAGGTGATCAGCAGCATTTTAGGTGACAGCCACGCCAGATAGAGCGCGGAACCCAGGGTAATAATGATGCCCTGAATCAGTTCCGGCAGGCGGACAAAGGCGATGGTGATGGCACGCACATCACTGGTGAGTCCCGCCAGCAGTTGCGCGTTACCTATCTGCTCAATGCGTTCGACGCGTGTATCGAGGATACGTTTGATGAATTCGCCGCGCAGGCGCCAGACAAAGTGATGACCAAGCTGAGTCAACGCCAGTTGCGATCCCAGCGTCACCGCCATCAGCAGAAACAGCTGCCCCAGAAAACTCGGCAGCACAGAAATCGAGGTATTCACCGCGACGATCAGCTCGTTATTGATATAGGCGATTAAGCCGATGCCGAGCGCGGCGCTTAACAGCGTAAGCAGAATGACGCCAATAAAAGGCCAGCGATACTGGCGATAAACCACATGCAGCAATGCCATTAACAGATTCCGGAGGTCAACCAAGCAGCCTGCAGTTTAATGGCGCTCCGGATGATAGCAAGATTAATTCTCATTCACCGCGCCGTTAGTGGGCGCGGCGGAAAGTGAGATTAAAGCGAAAGGCGCCCGCTGCCGGGTGAATACCGGGTTTGAGCGGCAGAATGCCGTGATAACGCAGGCGTGAGGGGCCGCCCCACACCACGATATCACCGTGCTCCAGCAGCACCCGCTGCGTGGCATCACCGCGCTCAAAACCACCAAACTGGAACACCGCTGGCAGGCCTAATGACACCGAAACAATCGGCTGACGCAGATCCTTCTCGTCTTTATCCTGATGCAGCGTGAGTTTGGCACCGGGTTCGTAGCGGTTGATTAAGCAGGCATCCGGGTTAAAGCCGGGGAATCCCGCTTCCTGCGCAGTTTGTTGCGCCAGCGTGCGAAACAGCCCAGGCATCGGCGGCCATTTGTGCCCACTGGCATTATCCTGCTCCGTGTATTGGTAGCCGCGCGAATCCGTTGACCAGCCTAAGTCGCCACAGTTGGTCATTGCCACCGACATGCGATGCCCGCCCGGCGTGATGCGGTGAGCAAAGGGATTTTGCCCGGCAATCTCCTGTATCGCCGCCAGCAATGCGTCCGCTTCATCGCGCGCGCGGCGCCGTAAAATCACCGCGCCTTCCGCTAACGGTTCCTGCCAGGGTGCTTCTTCACTAAACAGATCCAACATCTGCGCCTCCTGCCGTTATTTGCTTTCCTGATCGATCAGGAAGGATTTGAACTGGGGTGACATCCAGTGCCTAAAGCCGTCACCCTGCTTGCTGATCAGATAAACCGCCAAATGTTCCTTGATTGCCAACGCTTGTGCCCGTTCGCTGCCCAGCACCATCAACCCGGTATCCCAGCCATCGGCTTCTAGCGCGGTAGTCGCAATCACGGTGGCCGACACCAGTTTATGTTCGATGGGGCGTCCGGTCGCGGGATCGATCACGTGCGAAATGCGTTTGCCGTCCAGTTCATAATAGTTGCGATAGCTGCCTGAGGTGCTGATTCCGTGCCCCTGTAAGTCAACGCGCGCTTCGACGGCGTTTTCACGATCGGTGGGTTTCTGGATCGCCACACGCCAGGGTTGATTGCTTGCATTCTGCCCACGGGTTAGTACTGCGCCCCCCACCGACACCAGATAGTCGGTAATGCCCTGCTGCTCCATCAATCGTGCCAGATGATCGGTGGCATATCCCTCCCCCATGGTCGAAAGATCGACATCCAGCGCGGGCAGATCTTTCTGCAACCACTGCCCCTCCACGCTCTGGATCACATGCAAATGTTGTAAGCCGGTTTGCGCTTTCGCTGCGTCAATCTGCGCCTGGCTCGGGGTGTGCGCAGGCTGTTTCGTGGGCCCGAACCCCCACAAATTGACCAGCGGGCCGACGGTGATATCCATCGCACCCTCGGTTTTATGACCGATGCGCAGGGCTTTAACCACGATATCCGCCATATCCGCGCTCACCGGCTGCGGCTGATCACCCTGATACTGGTTGAAGCGCGACAAAACTGAATCCTGCTTCCAGGTGGAGAGTTCATGATCATCACGATCAAGCTGCTGCTGAATAGCCTGCTGCAAAGCGGCCTGCCGTTGGGGATCGACGCCCGCCAGGCTGACGCGCCACTGGGTGCCCATGGTTTTCCCTTCCAGCACCAGTGCGCTACGGGAGGCCTGCTGGTCGCAGCCGAACAACGCGCTGGTCATAACACCAATTAGCAGAATATTCTTAATACTCATCACTTCCTCATCTGTAACTCATTAATTCATCCTGTTTCAAAGCATAAACCGCTTGTAAAACAGGCTAAAGCTGCTTGATGTTCATACCTGACTTGCACAGCATTGAGCGTTCAAGCCCCCCAACCGCACAGGAGCGACAGATGATTTTTATGATTCTCGCTGTATCCGCCGTTCTGTTCATCTTCGGGACTTTCCGCTGCTGGCAACACTATCGCCATCGCCTGATTCAGCATTACCCCTCGCGCAAACGTTAAATTTTTGCACCATGGATTAATGATATGCACCGCTTCAGCGCTGCCGGAGTGTAGCAAATCAGATTGAGGCCGCGTGGCGCTGAGAGCGGTGACCTGGCATGAATTCTGCACCGTTGAGAGTGAGTTGAACATCAGCGAGGTGCAAAATGGATAAGACAAAAACCCAACAAACCTGGCAACACTGGTTGCGCTTCTCCGCGTTTACGCTGGCAGGCGTCGCAATGGAAGGCAGCACACCCACGCCCCATACGTCGGGAGTGCCCGCGCCAAAAGCCAAAAAATGGCGCCCTGTATCGTAATCTCATCACTCCGCTCGCCCAGGCCCGGATGGTCATCCGGGCGTCTTCCTGCCTTACAGTGAAACAAAGACTCTTCTGCCGCTATCGGTCAGCCGTTAAAAAAGAAAATCCCTGAGAAGTTGCCAGCATAAAGGCAGTTTAAGGCTGCACAGATGATGTTGCTGGTCGACGGTGCCATTGTGCGAATACAGAGGAGGAAACAGGCAAAGGAGATCGTGGAGGTATGACTAAGTGCGTTAATGCAACAGATGCAGTAGCGGCGACCCGAAGGCCGCCGAGGGCGCACCGTGGCGCGCCCTGCAGAGCCTGCAACTTAGAACTGGTAAACCAGACCCAGTGCCACAATGTCGTCGGTGTTAATACCGGCCGCATTGGTGAAGTTGTTGTCATCCAGCATGTTGATCTGGTAATCAACATAGGTCGACATGTTTTTGTTGAAGTAGTAAGTCGCACCCACATCAACATATTTTTTCAGGTTCTGATCGCCATAACCCTCTACGTTGCCGCGAGAAGAAACGAACGCCAGAGATGGACGCAGACCGAAGTCGAACTGGTACTGTGCCACCAATTCCCAGTTATCCGCCGTATCCGCATAACCGTATGAGGTCGCATCGCTTGAGCCAAAGCGCGTCGCGTTGTACGAACGGGTGTACATCGCGGCCAGATACACGTTGTTGGCGTCATATTTCAGGCCACCGGTGTAAGCAGAAGCTTTATCACCACGACCCAGGATAGCGCCGGTGTTCTGGTTGTTAGTACGGTCAGACTGGAACATCGCTGCACCGATACCGAAACCGGAGCCGATGTCATAAGTGGTGCTCAGGCCGTAACCATCACCGTTCTCACCCAGCACATCACGACCGCTAGAGGATTCAGTTGGGTTGTCATTTTTGCCCTGATACTGGACTGCAAAGTTCCAGCCATCCACCAGGCCAAAGAAGTTGGTGTTGCGGTAAGTCGCCATGCCGTTACCGCGCTGGAACATGTAGTTGTCCGCGCCGTAGGTATCGCCACCGAACTCTGGCAATACGTCAGTCCAGCCCGAAACATCATAGATCACGCCATAGTTACGACCGTAGTCGAATGAACCGGCATCACCGAATTTAACACCGGCAAAGCCGACACGCGTAAAGCTGTTGGCGGTGCCTTCGTTTTCAGAGGTGTTAAGGGCAGCCTGGTATTCCCACTGGCCGTAACCGGTCAGTTGGTCTGTAACCTGAGTTTCACCTTTGAAGCCGAAACGCAGGTAAGACTGATCACCGTCTGAACCTGAGTTGTCGGAGAAATAGTGCAGACCATCGACTTTACCGTAGAGGTCTAATTTGTTGCCATCTTTGTTGTAAATTTCAGCTGCGCTTGCTGAACCTGCAACCAGCAATGCAGGGATCATCAGGGAGAGAACGCGACGTTTCATTTTATTACCCTCTTTAATGTGCCTTTATTTATGCCACTGCAAACTGAACGATTAAAAATTCAGCCGGCAAGCCATTGTTATTTTATACGGGGCAATAATCTATCACGAAAATGATACTAAATTTCCAAAAGTGTTTCATTGTATTTAATAGTTATTTCCAAATGTAAATATCGTGGAACTAATAATCAGCACGGATCAACAAAGAATACAGCACATATTGGTAATCGATTATTTATACATTTAATAACAACAACTTAAATTGACACGCCCTGCCGCACTGAATGATAAAACTAAATTCACTTCAGCGCATACAATTACTCCCGCTATCATCATTTATTTCATTATTCCCTTCATTCACCCCGAATGAGTTGTTTTACCCTAATTCCCGCCGGACATTTTTGTCCGGCATTTTTTTTGCCAAAATCACTCATCCCCGCGTAATTTTAAGTAAAGTTAGTTGATTGGGTTAAATTAACTCAATCTCTCGGGCGCATTATTAGCTATTTTTCGCACTTTTTGTTCAATCGATAGCCATCATTCTGCAATGTTAATTTCTGTGCGTAATGAAGAATACTGGAATATGCACTGGCCCAGACTCTCTCCTATTAGCCTACATGAGTCTTCTCTTATTCAATTGGTTAAGGCAAAGTGCAGCGCTGATTTATTACCGATGATGATTTTATATTCATCCTTTTCCATCATGAAATTTCAATTTGCGACCGATTGATCGCGGCAGGAAGGCCGTGAAGGTGCCAGGAAAGTTCTGGAAAAGCGTCACGCCACGTCAAAACTCGGTAATATGCCTGTTTCTGGCGCTCATCTTTTCTGAACTCATCGGTTCTGAACTGCGGTGAGACGTCAGCTTTAATGCTAAACTTCGTCGCTTTGACGGCTATTGAAAAAGACTTTTATGACAGCACTGGACGCCGCACAGCACAATCATTTGCATCAGCGTGTCAACATGGGTACACGCATCGTCTTTCTGATCGCCGGACTTTGCATGTCGGCATGGGCGCCACTGGTGCCCTTTGCCAGCCAGCGTCTGGCACTGAGCGGCGCATCGTTAGGTGGGCTGCTGCTGTGTCTCGGTGTGGGATCGCTAGCAGCGATGCCGATTACCGGTGCGCTGATTGCCCGCGTGGGCGGCCGTCGGGTGATGTTATGTTCCACGTTAGTGGTGCTGGCGATCCTGCCACTGCTCACTCTGCTAAATGTGATGTGGTTGATGGCTGCGGCACTGATGATCTTCGGTGCCGGGTTAGGCATGCTGGATGTCGCCATGAATGTGCAGGCCGTTGAAGTGGAGAAAGCGGCACGCAAGCCGATGATGTCGGGTTTCCATGGTTTCTTCAGCCTGGGTGGGATTATTGGTGCCGGTAGCGTCAGTTTGTTGCTGGCCAGTGGTCTCTCGCCCCTGCATGCTGTCGCGGTGGTGATGGTGTTAATCGTGGTGCTGCTGGTGATCAGCCTGCCAACGTTAATGACTGAACGGTTGCATCAGCCCGATCAACCCTGGCTGGTGATCCCACGCGGTTGGGTCGCTTTCCTGGGGTTACTGTGCTTCATTCTGTTTTTGGCAGAAGGCGCGGTGCTTGACTGGAGCGCACTGCTGTTACTGCAAAACACAGAGATGGACGTAGCACATGCGGGATTGGGCTATGCCATCTTCTCCGTGGCGATGACAATTGGCCGTCTCACCGGTGATAAAGTCATTCAACGTTTTGGTCGCTATCCCGTCATGGTCACGGGTGCGTTAGCCGCTGCAGCGGGTATGACGCTGGCGGTGTTACTGCCGTGGCCACAGGTTGCACTGCTGGCTTTCCTGCTGGTGGGATTCGGCTTAGCCAACACCGTGCCAATGCTGTTTAATGCGGCCGGGAATCAACACGATATGCCGTCGAATCTGGCGATTTCTGCCATGACAACATTAGGCTATGCAGGTATTCTTTCAGGTCCGGCTCTAATCGGATTTATTTCCCAGTGGCTCAGTTTGAGTGGCGCATTTTTATTGATCGCCCTGCTGCTGCTGGCCGTTGCCGCCAGTGCTCGCCTGGTGGCGCGCTAATCGCAGGATCCTGAGACACTATGCTGCCTTACAAATTTCCGCTGACCTCGGGTAACGTCACCCGCTTCTTCGTGGTGTTCAACCTGGTGCTATTTCTGGCCCTGGGAGCTATGGTGCACAACAGTGTTAACGCCTGGCTTACTGAGAAGCGTTACGCGATGACCGATTTAGCGCGTGCCGTACAAAAACGCATCGACGCTTCGCGTTTCGCGACCTGGCAGATTTATGAAAATCTCGCCACCAGTGCGGCCGGATCTGCACCCAACACCAATCTTCTGGAAACCCGCCTGCGCCCGGATGTTTACTACCTGGAAAAGACGCGCCGTAAAACGGAGGCGCTGATCTTTGGCTCCCACGACAGCAGCACGCTGGATATGACGATGCGCATGTCCAACTACCTCGATACGCTGTGGGGCGCAGAGAATCCCACCTGGTCGATGTATTTCCTCAATGGCCAGGACAACAGCCTGATCATGATCTCGACGCTGCCATTAAAAGATATGGCAACGCGTTATAAAGAGAGCGCCATCAATACGCTGGTCGACAGCCGCCGTGCCGAGATGCTGCAACAGGCCAATGCGCTGGACGAACGTGAAAGCTTCTCACCGCTGCGTCATTTCGCCTGGCAGAACGATCACTACTTTACCCTGCGCACCACCTTCAACCAGCCTGGTCACCTCGCCACGGTGGTCGCTTTTGATCTGCCGATCAACGATTTGATCCCGCACAGCATGCCACTGGAAAATTTCCAGTTGATTCAGGATGCCACGCAATCTTCCAGCACCAGCAGCGACGATGCCACCAGCGAAACGACATCTGTTTCACTGGCGAATCCTAATCTCGTCATTGCGGCGTCACTGCCCAGCACTTCGTTACAGTTAGTATATCGCGTGCCGCTCACCAGCCTCGCTTTGGATACCCTGCATAATCTGATGTGGCCGCTGTTGATCAATCTGGTGCTGTTACTGCTCTCGATTGCCGGCATTACTTTATTGCGTCAGCAGTCATTGCGCCCGAACGAGAACCAAAGCGCCGAATTGGATTCGCTGCGCATGCTGAATGAAGAGATTGTTGCGAGCCTGCCGGTGGGTTTGCTGGTGTATGACTTCGCTACCAATCGCACGCTGTTGAGCAACAAGATTGCCGAGCATCTGTTGCCCCATCTGAACCTGCAGAAAATCATCAATATGTCCGATCAGCATCAGGGCGTGCTGCAGGCCACCATCAACAACGAGGTGTATGAGATCCGCCACGCCCGTAGCGTGCTGTCACCGCATACTCAGCTGTTTATGATGCGCGATCAGGACCGTGAATTGCTGGTGAATAAAAAACTGCAGAAGGCACAGCAGGTGTTGGATCGTAATCATCAGATGCGTCAGCAGCTGATGCAAAATCTCGGTCACGCCCTCAACCGTCCGCTAGAGAGTATGGTGGTGCAACTGGTGAAACTCAGTCAGCGTGATGAAGACGAAAGCGTGCTGGATTTGCTTGATGAAAGTCAGGGCCTGTCTCGTTTGGTCGATGACATTGTGTTGCTGAACCGCCTGGAAGCACACGACTGGTCGCCGGATGCCAGCGTGTTCAATTTGCAGGAGTTGCTGGATGACATTGCGCTGGAAAGCCTACCGCTGATGCGCCGTAAAGGGTTGGCGCTGGTGGTCAACAACCATCTGGCCAACGACGAGATGCGCTTTGGCGATCGTCGTGCACTGCGCAAAGTCCTGACCACCCTGATGCACTATGCGCTCACCACCACGCAGTGGGGCAAAATTACGCTGGAGATTAAGGCCAGCGAGAACAAACCGAACTCAGTGCTGCTGCAACTGGTGGATACCGGCTCCGGCCTGAGCGTCGATGAGCTGGCCAATGTTGATTTCCCGTATCTGGGCGAAACCACCCAGGATCGTTACGGTCAGGCCTCTGGCATGGCATTTTTCCTCTGCAAGCAGCTGTGCAAGCAGATGGGTGGCCAGCTGGAGATCATCGCCAAACCCGATATCGGCACACGCTATAATATTCAGCTGCCCCTCGCGCTGGAACTGCAAGGCGAGCAGGAAGAGAAGCTGCTGGAAGGCGTGACCGCACTGGTCGATATCGCCGTCGAGGATGTGCACAAAATTGTTTGCCGCCAGTTAGAAAACTGGGGAGCGAATTGCCTGACCTCTGACGAACGTTTATCCGGTCAGGATCATGATGTGCTGATCACTGACGATCCCGCCCGCCTCAATGGCTGGGCTCTGCTATTAGCCGGTGACGAAATGGGTCACCACGCATTGAACGATCAGCAATACCGGGTCAATTTCAATCTCAGCAATGCGCTGCTTGACGCGCTGCTGGCACTGATTGAAAAGCAAATGGCTCATGATTTGATGGAGGAAAGTAGTGAAGATGAGGCTGCCACGCCGCTGTTGAGCGGAGGCTATTTCCAGCTGTTTACCGAGACAGTACCGCCTGATGTGAAGAGACTGTATACTGAGGCAGCGGAGAAGGATTATCCCTCGCTTGCTCAGACTGCACATCGCCTGAAAGGCGTGTTCGCCATGCTAAATCTGGTTCCAGGTAAACAGCTTTGTGAAGAGTTAGAAAATCACATAAAACTATGTGAAGATTTAACCATTATAAATATCACCAGTGAAATTGACGCATACGTCAACCAACTGCTGCAGCAAGGTAACCCATAAGATGAATAACCTGAATGTAATTATTGCCGATGACCATCCGATTGTTCTGTTCGGTATCCGTAAGTCTCTGGAACAGATCGAATGGGTCAACGTTGTAGGTGAGTTTGAAGACTCAACAGCACTGATTAACAGCTTGTCCAAACTGGATGCTAACGTTCTGATTACCGATCTCTCTATGCCAGGCGAGAAATACGGTGATGGCATCACACTGATTAAGTACATCAAACGTCACTATCCGGATCTCTCAATTATCGTTCTGACCATGAACAATAACCCAGCGATCCTGAGCGCCGTATTGGATCTGGATATCGAAGGGATTGTACTGAAGCAAGGTGCACCGACCGATCTGCCAAAAGCGCTGGCAGCCCTGCAGAAAGGCAAAAAATATACGCCTGAAAGCGTGGCGAAACTGCTGGAGAAAATCAGTGCTGGCGGTTACGGAGACAAACGTCTGTCGCCGAAAGAGAGTGAAGTTCTGCGCCTGTTTGCCGAAGGTTTCCTGGTAACGGAAATCGCTAAAAAACTGAACCGCAGTATCAAAACCATCAGTAGCCAGAAGAAATCGGCGATGATGAAGCTCGGGGTGGAAAATGATATCGCCCTGCTGAATTACCTCTCTTCCGTGAGCGCGACTCAGGTTGAAAGAGATTAAGATGTAAAAAGGCGCACTTCGGTGCGCCTGTTCTTCTGTACTACCCTTTCCTGCTTTTTCTTACCCGCTCGGAATAGATTGCCAACGTCGATTTCAACACATCAAGCGTAACAGGCTTGGATAGGCAATTATCCATCCCGGCATCCATACAGCGCTGCTTCTCTTCTGCCAACGCATTGGCTGTCACCCCAATCACCGGGAAGGCATGGCCCAACTGACGCAGGCGCTGCGTCAGGCGATAACCATCCATATTCGGCATATTGACGTCACTCAGCACAATATCAATATGATTACGGCTTAGCACGTTCAGCGCATCGACCCCATCCTGTGCGGTTTTGGTTTGATAGCCCAGTGTGCCGAGTTGCTCGGAGAGCAACATACGGTTAATTGGGTGATCATCAACAATCAATACCATAATGTCATCGTAACGGTTGGCCTCTTGCGGTGCGGCCAACTGCAACGGCGTGCTGGTTTCGCTATCAATATTGAGGCGATAGATGCGGCCAAGTAATGAAGGCAGATCGTGCAGCATCGCACTGCTCTGCACCCACTGACCCGGCGCGGTTTCCTGCGGCATGTCGATGTGCTGACCGCAGATGTGAATCTGCGCGCGCACGGCCTGTGACACCGTATCCTGATGGTCGCTAATAATCACATCGTCGCTACCGGCATTACCCTGATAATGCGCGATCGCAATACCCTGTTGCTGTAACAGACGCAGCAGGAAGACCGCGAGATAATCATTGCGCATATCCAGCCAGATGGCTTTTTCCTGCAAACCATCCAGCAGCGGCGGCGCAGGCTGTTGTCCAGCGTAAATGGGGATACGGATGATAAACTGGCTACCCATGCCCGGCTCAGAGTCGACCTCAATATCACCGTCCATCATGTTGATCAGCTTTTCACAGATCGCCAGACCCAGCCCGGTGCCCTGGAAGTTGCGCTGCACGCCAGAGCCCACCTGGAAGAAGGGATCGAACAGACGCGTCACTTCTTTCGCTGGAATACCGACGCCGGTATCGCGCACGCGGAAGGCTAAATACCCATCTTTGACATAAGCATGCAGAATAATGCAGCCGGTATGGGTGAACTTGATCGCGTTATTCAGCAGGTTAGAAATGACCTGCTGCAGACGCATTGGATCGCCATCCATCGTCAGCGGCACATCATTTTCGATCATCACATATAACGTTAGACGTTTACGCACCACCAGCGACAGATAGTTGCTGGCGATGTGATTGACCACCTCACGCGGCGAGAACGGGCGCGGCTCAATCTTCAGCTGCTCCGACTCAATTTTCGAGAAGTCGAGAATATCACTGATGATTTTAAGCAGCAGGCTCGATGAGTTGTTCATCGCCGTCACCAGCGATTCCACACCTTTTGGCAACGACTTAGTTTGCAGCAGGTCGAGGTTACCGATGATGCCGTACAGCGGGGTGCGCAGTTCGTGACTGACGGTGGCAAGGAACATGGATTTGGACTGGCTGGCCTGCTCTGCCGCATGCGCCATCTCCTGCAACGACTGCTCCATGCGCACACGCGCTGAAACGTCCACCAGCACGCAAATCGCTACGTTTTCATTGCGATAGCGTGAATGCACAAAGCTGATTTGCAGGTTGGTATTGGTACCGGTGAGCACATCGACAAAGTTGACCTGCTGGCCCCCGATGATCTCATTGAGGCGCTGACGATCTTCCTGCGTCAGCAGCGTCAGATAGTTGTGAGCCAGTTCGTTACTCAGAATATTGGTGCCGTCGCTGGTGCGCAAAATACAGATGCCGACCGGCGCCGAAGCGACAATTTTGCGGTTGAACTGCTCGTGCTCTTCCAGCCGATGTGCGTTATCTTCCGCTGGCAGGAACATACGGCGTTCGAATATCCATGCCAGCGTGAACAGGATCAATGCGCTGAAGATATTCAGCAACAGCGCGTTAATCAGCATCAGCTTGAGCTGATCCACCAGCACGTCAGTAGAGAGTGACCACACCACGTTAAGATTGGACGGCGGCAGCGGTTTCTTCAGGACTAACTGGCGATAGCTATCAAGATAACCAAACCAGGTGCTGTCATCCGGCAGATCGTCAAAAGAGTAGCCGGGGCCACCGCGACGCGAACTCAGCAACGGACGGTAGTTCTCATCAGTAATGGTGGCAACCAGCGGCAAGCCGCCCGGCTGAATAAACTCATCAAGACGGATATTTTGTTCCACGCCCAGCAACGCCTGTAGCTTGTTGGCCACATACACCGGCATCACCATGTAGAAATTACCGACACCAGGCTGGCTGCTCGGCGTAATCCAGTACATCGGATTGCGCCGCTCTTCTTCATTGCCGCTGCGATAGTGCAGCACCCGCTCGCGCAGGGCTTTTAGGCTCCGTTCACGATCGACTGAATTGTTGTTACCAATGGCGAAATCGGCCAGACACTGATTTTCACCCCCAATAAAGAACACCCGGTTGAGTTCGTAAGCGGAGGTGAAGTTACTTTTCCAGTAGTTGATGAAGTAACCCAGCGAATCGAGCGAGTTACGCCAGGTGTTACTCATTGAAGTGCAATCACCATCAGAAAACAGCGGCGTGAACTGTGGCAAGGTACTTTTACCGGCAGGCAGGCCATTCAGCACGTCCAAACCGTTGCTACTGTTACTTAAGCGGTTTTCGGTGATGTATTTCAGTTCACGCATGACGTCGGCCGAGTGGCGTACATACCATTCCGCCTGGCCATAATTGGTGTCAAATTCCTGGCGAACCGCGTTCTCTTTTTCGTGCAGTACGTTGATGATGAAGAAGGTAGTCAGCAACGCACCCAACGTCCAAAGCAGCAGCGCCAGCGCACGGAACAGATAGCGCGAGATGCGAAGCGTAGTGCGAAAGGAGACGAGATATTTCAAAAGAGACTCACTGGCGGTAAGGGGTTGTCAGGAAGTTGAAAAACCCTCATACACTAGCTTTATCGGCCCGAAAAAGCCAGTTGGTGCGCGACTTTGGGAGTAAAACTCAGATAAAAAACGGCAGGTCGGTTGCCCTGACCTGCCGCTGTTGTTCACCGCTGCGGATTACTCTTCTTCGTCCGCTTCGGGTGCGTCGTCGTCGTTGTCCACTTCCGGCGCGATATCGTCTTCGCCTTCCGCGACGCTGCCGTCGATGGCGTCGAGTTCTTCTTCTTCCACCGGCTCAGCAACACGTTGCAGACCCACCACGTTTTCGTCTTCCGCGGTACGAATCAGAATCACGCCCTGGGTGTTACGGCCGACCACGCTGACTTCCGATACGCGTGTACGCACCAGCGTACCGGCATCGGTAATCATCATGATCTGATCGCCATCCACCACCTGCACCGCACCGATGACCGGTCCGTTACGTTCGGTGACTTTAATCGAGATCACACCCTGGGTTGCACGCGACTTGGTTGGGTATTCGCTATTCGCTGTACGTTTACCGTAACCATTTTGCGTCACAGTGAGGATGGCACCCTCTTCACGTGGCACGATCAGTGAAACCACTTTATCGCTTTCAGCCAGCTTGATACCACGAACACCAGAGGCCGAACGGCCCATGGCGCGAACCGCAGTCTCAGAGAAGCGCACCACTTTACCCGCAGCAGAGAACAGCATGGCCTCATCGCTACCGTTGGTCAGCGCAACACCGATCAATTCATCATCTTCACGCAGGTTGATGGCGATAATACCGGCGCTACGTGGACGGCTGAATTCCTGCAGGGCAGTTTTCTTCACGGTACCGTCAGCGGTCGCCATGAAGATATTGAAGCCTTCGGTGTATTCACGCACCGGCAGAATGGCGGTGATACGTTCGTTGGCTTCCAGCGGCAGCAGGTTAACAATTGGGCGACCGCGCGCGCCACGGCTCGCTTCTGGCAGCTGGTAAACTTTCATCCAGTAGAGACGGCCACGGCTGGAGAAGCACAGAATGGTATCATGGGTGTTGGCCACCAGCAGACGATCAATAAAGTCTTCTTCTTTAATACGTGCTGCGGATTTGCCTTTGCCACCACGACGCTGCGCTTCATAGTCAGTCAGCGGCTGATATTTGACATAACCCTGATGTGACAGCGTGACCACAACATCTTCCTGATTAATCAGATCTTCAATGTTGATGTCGGCGCTGTTGGCGGTAATCTCAGTACGACGTTCATCACCAAACTGGTCGCGCATTGCCACCAGCTCTTCGCGGATGACTTCCATCAAACGCTCGGCGCTCTGCAGGATGTGGATCAGTTCTGCGATCTGGTCCAGCAGCTCTTTGTATTCGTCGAGCAGCTTTTCGTGCTCAAGGCCGGTCAGTTTCTGCAGACGCAGATCTAGAATTGCCTGAGCTTGCTGTTCAGTCAGGTAGTACTGACCGTCACGAATACCGAACTGCGCTTCCAGCCACTCTGGACGTGCTGCGTCATCGCCCGCACGCTCCAGCATGGTGGCTACGTTGCCCAGATCCCATGGCTGTGCCAACAGGCCCGCTTTCGCTTCAGCTGGCGTTGGTGCGCGACGAATCAGTTCGATAATCGGATCGATGTTGGCCAGCGCAATGGCCAGACCTTCAAGGATGTGTGCACGGTCACGCGCTTTGCGCAGTTCGAAAATGGTACGGCGCGTCACCACTTCACGGCGGTGGCGCACGAAGGCTTCAATGATGCCTTTCAGCGTCATGATCTTCGGCTGGCCCTGATGGAGTGCCACCATGTTGATGCCGAAGGAGACTTGCAGTTGCGTCAGGGAATAGAGGTTGTTGAGCACCACTTCACCGACCGCATCGCGTTTGATCTCGATAACGATACGCATACCGTCTTTATCGGATTCATCACGCAGGCCGCTAATGCCTTCCACACGCTTCTCTTTCACCAGCTCGGCAATTTTCTCGATCAGGCGCGCTTTGTTTACCTGATACGGGATTTCATTGACGATGATGGTTTCGCGGCCGGTTTTTGCGTCGGTTTCAATCTCACCGCGTGCGCGGATATAAATCTTACCGCGACCGGTGCGATAGGCTTCTTCGATACCGCGACGACCGTTGATAAATGCCGCAGTTGGGAAGTCAGGGCCGGTGATGTGTTCCATCAGGCCTTCAACAGTGATGTCTTCGTCTTCGATAAAGGCGAGGCAGCCGTTGATCACTTCCGTCAGGTTATGCGGTGGAATGTTGGTCGCCATACCTACGGCGATACCGGACGAGCCGTTCACCAGCAGGTTAGGAATTTTGGTCGGCAGCACTTCAGGAATCTGCTCGGTGCCATCGTAGTTCGGCACAAAATCGACGGTCTCTTTTTCGAGGTCCGCCAGCAGTTCAGAAGAGATCTTCGCCATACGCACTTCGGTATAACGCATCGCTGCGGCGGAGTCGCCATCAACGGAACCGAAGTTACCCTGACCATCTACCAGCATGTAGCGCAGGGAGAACGGCTGGGCCATACGAACGATACTTTCGTATACCGCGGAATCACCGTGTGGGTGATATTTACCGATCACGTCACCGACCACACGGGCCGATTTCTTATAAGCTTTGTTCCAGTCGTTACCCAGTTCGCTCATGGCAAAAAGCACACGGCGGTGCACCGGCTTCAAGCCATCACGCACATCGGGTAAAGCTCGGCCAACGATGACCGACATGGCGTAATCGAGGTAGGAGTTTTTTAACTCTTCTTCGATATTGACCGGTGTAATTTCTCTCGCAAGGTCGCTCATGGAGCCGCTATCCCTCTACATAATGCCGGTTTTTAATGGTGCGAAAGTATATCACAGTGGTTGCCCTCGGTGAACGTAAAGCAGGGTTTAATGCCGCTTTTCCTTGCAGGTGAGAGATGCGCTAGCAAGAGTTAAGCGTTTATACTGAGGGAATATTTTGTCAGGAGTCGTGATTCAATGAGTGAACAACCGCAGGAAAGCCGCCAAAACGTCGACCATGCTGAGATTGCCAAGTTTGAAGCGGTCGCATCGCGCTGGTGGGATTTAGAGGGTGAGTTTAAGCCGTTACACCGCATCAATCCCCTGCGTCTTGGCTGGATTGCCCAGCACAGCAATGGTTTGTTTGGTAAGAAGGTGCTGGATGTCGGCTGCGGCGGCGGTATTTTAGCGGAGAGCATGGCGCGTGAAGGAGCCAACGTGACCGGGTTGGATATGGGTGCGGAGCCGCTGGAAGTAGCACGGTTGCATGCGCTGGAGAGCGGTGTAAGCGTGAACTATGTGCAGCAGACAGTGGAAAACCATGCGATTAGCCATGCGGGCGCCTATGACGTGGTGACTTGCATGGAGATGCTGGAGCACGTACCGGATCCGCGTTCTGTGGTGCTGGCATGTGCGCAGTTGGTTAAACCGGGCGGCGAAGTGTTCTTCTCGACCATTAACCGTAATCCCAAGGCGTGGTTGCTGGCGGTGTTTGGTGCCGAATATGTGATGCGCATGGTGCCGCGCGGTACACATGACGTGAAGAAGTTTATCCGTCCGGCGGAGTTGCTGAATTGGGTTGATGAGACGCCATTGCGTGAGATGGGCATGATCGGCCTGCATTATAATCCGCTGACCAATCAGTTCCGGTTGGGACGTGGTGTGGATGTGAACTATATGGTGCATACACATCGTCAGGATTGAGTGGTTGCTGTGGGGACGGTGCGTGGTTGCTGGTTGCTGGTTGCTGTGGGGACCGTGCGTCGGCCAGTAAAGCCCCGCCCGATCGCAAAGGAAACACGCATCCATGCAGATCGGCCGCCGCATCCCTGCGGCGGACGCTTTGCTCTTCGGGCGGGGCTTTACTGGCCCTAAACGTTGATGATGGCTTTGGATCGTCTCTGTGGCAGTGGTGCATCTGTTGGCAATTGCTTATTCAAGAGCCAACACGTCACGCCAGTAAGTGTTAAGACGAAATGATCAACGCCCTTACTCGGGAAAAATCCCCTTAAACGCGGTTTTCTTTCTCGGTTCGCTCATCAGCGCCTCTAGCGCCTCGACGCAGGCCAGATAGTGCGGCGTTTTCTTGTGCGCCAACACCGCTGCTTCATCGGCATAAGCTTCATAAATAAAGAAGCGTGTCGCTTCACTACTGTCCTGCAAAACGTCAAAACGCAGGTTACCAGGCTCCTGCAGTGCACCTAAATGATTGAGCTTAAATACCCGCAAAAATTCGTCGATACAGTCGGGTTTGACGTTGATCTCCACCAGTGTTACTTCCATCACACGGCTCCTAGAAGTCATAGTTGTCAATGTTGTCTTTGGTAAACACTACGCGCTCAGGCAGTAGCACAATACCATTCCCTTTTGCCTCGTAATTGTAGCCTTGTACGCTGTTATCAGAGACCGTCACTTTACCCACATCGGGTACATCAAGCGTATCGCCGGGACTCAGCTCCCCTTTCAACAGTTGGTTGGCGACTGCCACGGAAATTTTGCCCTGCTTAACCACATCCCACAGACCAAACTGCTTCACCGTGCCCCGCTTCACATAGGGGCGCATCACATTCGGGGTGCTAAATCCAACCAAGGTGACATCTTTGCGTGCCAGATTTTCTGCTGCCTGCGCGGCGGCGGGCAGTGCATTGGCATCAGGTGCGATAATCACGTCCAAATCTGGCCACGACTTCAGGATACCCTCTGCGGTTTGCAATGATTTGGTGGCATCGTTATAGCCATATTGTGTCGTAACAATTTCCCAGTTGGGGTGGTCTTTAGCGATTTTGGCCTTCGCCTCTTTGACCCATTGATTTTGGTCAGTCACCGTGGGGCTTGAATAGAAGAACGCGACTTTGGCTTTATCTTTTGTCACCTGACTCGACGCCATATCCACCAGCATGCCCCCCAACTGCGTCGGTGTGCCCTGATTAATGTAGATTGAACGGCATTCAGGTTTGGTATCAGAATCCCATGTCAGGACTTTTACCCCACGTTGCATTGCACGTTTCAATGCCGGACAGAGTCCATCTGGCGATACCGCAGCCACAACGATGGCGTTATAACCTTGGTTAACGAAGTTATTGATCATCTGCACCTGTCCAGAAACACTGGGTTCTGTTGGACCATCGTAGGTGACATCGACGCCCAAGGTTTTTCCTGCATCAGTCGCACCTTTACCACCACTGGTGAAATACCCTACCCCCACGAGTTTAGGGATGAAGGCAATGCGTTCGGCGGCTTGAATACTCATACATGTTCCTAACAGGCAACAAAGCGCGAGCGATAATTTCTGCAGTTTCATGATTAAGACTCCCGGTATGATGCGGGGCGACGTGCCATTCGAACACGGATTCGCCGCCACATTTGGCGCACAATGCCTGGATTCAGGCTCCAGGAGCGTCCAATCACCGCAAAGATCAAGAGTGCGCCAGAAAGCGCATTGCTGACCTGACTCGACACCCCTACCATTTGCAAACCCTGCTGCAAAAAACCGATGACCAGCGTGGCGAGCGCCGTCCCCATAACCGAACCCGCCCCGCCGTAGATATTGGCCCCGCCTAACACCACCGCAGTGATCGCGGGCATTAATAGCGGCGTCCCTAAATCAGCACGTGCCGATCCGAAATAGGCACTCATCACCACAGCCGCTATTGCTGATGCCAGCCCAACTAAGCCATACAGCAGGAATAGCGTCCGATTGACAGGTAACGCACCGTAGCGCGCTGCACACGCGTTTTGCCCCAACAAAAAAATATACCGCCCTGTACGCGTGCGATGCATCACCCCCCAAAACACCAAGCTAAGTAGAACAAACAACAGCAGTGGCATCGGAATGCCTAAAGGTGTCAGGTTAGCTAAATTGGTAAACGCGTCCGGGAAATTACCAATACCTTCAAACCCCGATGCCCCAGCCAGCCCCGACAAAAGCAAAGCGCCGCCGCCGAACAAATACAGTGTCCCCAAGGTGATGACTAAAGGATTAACTCCCGTCCAAAGGATCAAGAATCCATTAAAGCAGCCGCACAGGAAGCCCAGAATTAAGGTGCAGAGCAAGGCAAGCGGTAACGGCCATTGACTTTGCAGCATGACGCCCAGCGCAATAGCGCATAGCCCAGTAACAGAAGCAAAGGAGATATCGATGCCGCCACTGACGATGACCAAAGTCAACGGTAACGCTACGATGCCCACGGTAATAAAATCACTGGTACTAAACAGGAGTGTTTCAATATTCAGCATGTGCGGGTTCGCCCAGCCAAAAAGTAAAATCTCCAATACCAGTAACAAGGCCAGAGCACTTTCCCAATTCAATGCGTGTTTCATTCGATGGCTCCCTGACGTGGAGCTGAAGACGAAGAACGTGTTTTCCTTGGCGGTGCAGTGAGAAAACGTGCGTACTTCTGCCGATGTAAGCGCTGGGTTAACGCTTTGCGTACCCGCCCATCAATCACTAACACCGCCAATAGCACCAGCCCTGATATGAAATCATTCCACCAGGCCGGTAATCTCAGCAACACCAGTACGCTGTCGATTTGCGTCAAAAACCACGCACCCAGCACCGCGCCTATTAAGGTCCCGGTGCCTCCGAGTAAGCTAACGCCACCCAGCACACAGGCGGCAATCGCTTTCATCTCCATGCCCGTGCCCGTTTGGTTGGGCACGAAGCCAATTTGTGCCGCGAAAACGATCCCCGCTAACGCCGCCAGCGCCCCGTTTGCAGTGAAGGCTAAAATGCGTACCTGATTAACGGGCACTCCCAGTTGACGCGCACCTTGCAAGTTGTCACCCGTGGCATAAAAGTGACGACCTGCTGATGTTCGTGCCAGTAGCAACGTCATTAACACCACCAACAGCAAAATCAGCATGCCCAGCGGTGAAACGCCCAATGCCAGCGGTGCGGCCAGCGTTTTAAGCTGTTCCGGCAATCCCTCAATCCATTTACCTTCGGTTAACAGCAACATCAATCCACGATAAAGCCCCAGCGTGCCCAGCGTGGCCACAATGGCCGGAATGCGCAGCCCCGTGACTAACACGCCATTAAAGCAGCCCGCGAGCATGCCGGTGATAAGTGTGAATAAGCAGGCAAGTGGTAATCCCATTCCCTGATTAAGCAAGATACCGAGCACGGCGGCACACAGCCCCATGGTCGATCCGCAAGAGACATCGATATTGCGCGTCAGCAACACCAGTGTGGCGCCCATCGCCAAGAGAATCGCAATCTGCGCGCTGCCAAAAATCATGCCCACCCACTGCAAACTGAGACTCTGCCGGTCCAGCACGAATGGCATGATGAACAGCAGTACAATCGCCAGCAGCGTGGTGAGTTCACGGTGAGTTTGCAGGTATCTCAACATGGGCTGACTCCAGAGGTTTGCCGGGCCTGTCCCCACGCCATGTGCAGGATATTTTCAGCACTGACAGCCGATGCGGATAGCTCGCCCACCAGCTCCCCCTGATGCATCACCACGACACGATCGGCCAACAGCGCGACTTCATCCAAATCCGAAGAGATGATCACCAACCCTACCTGCTGTGCAACAACGGAGCGAAGCAGTTGGTAGATATCAGCACGGGCGCTGACATCTACCCCGCGTGTTGGCTCATCCACAATCAGCACCTTTGGCATCGCTTCCAGACAATTCGCCAATAACAATTTTTGCTGATTGCCCCCCGACAGCGTTCGCGCTATCTGAGACGAATCATTCAGTCGAATGCCCAGCGCCCGCTGATAACGTGTCAGAATAGCTTTCTCAAGCTGTGGTCGTAGCCACCATCTGCGCTGCGGAAGCGTCAAAGCCGTGACATTCCAGGTTAAGGGGGCGTCCAGATAGAGCCCTGAGCGTTGGCGATCTTCGGGCAAATAAACCAACCCAGCCTGCAACCGGCGAGCCGTAGAGAGGGGCAACAGAGGGATATCCTGAAGATGCACAGTACCGCTGCTGGCTTCGCGTAAACCATACAAGGTTTCCGCCAGTTCAGTGCGGCCCGCGCCAACGATCCCCGCCAATCCCAGAATTTCACCTGTTTTGACTTCAAAAGAAACGTGACGAAAACCTTCCCCGCTGAGCTCATGAACACGCATTAATTGCTCGTTGTGCTGGTCAGAAAACGTGGCTCCTGCTTGCAACCAAAGTTGCTGTTCAGCACTTAACCGGGCTGCTGGCTCCTGCGGCATCATGGCCGCCACCAGGGCCTCATCATCCCAATCCGCTATCGCGCCTTGTAGAACAATGCAGCCATCACGCATCACGCTGACCTGGTGAGCCAGCGCGCGAATTTCTGGCAACTTATGAGAAATGAAGATAATCCCCGCACCTTGCTGTGCCAACTGACGCACCAGACGAAATAAACGCTCACTTTCAATCGGCGTGAGTGAGGCGGTAGGTTCATCAAAAATTAACACGCGCACATCACGCATCAAGCCACGTAATATCTCGACTTGCTGTTGATCGGCGACCGCCAACGTACCTGCCAGCGCGTTCAGCGGTAGGGTACTGTCCATCTCCACGAGCAAGCGTTCAAGCTTGCGCATATCAGCCTGCGCATGAGGTAGTCGGAACATAATGTTTTCGCGTACGGTTAAGCTGGGAAACAGCAAAGGCTCCTGCGGTACGAGATAGATGCCGCATCGATGGGCTTGCGCGGGTGTCATGAGTGAAAGCCGTGTTCCGGCTAATAACACTGAACCGCTGTCGGCCTGTTCAATTCCGGCAATGATCTTCATTAACGTTGATTTACCCGCACCATTTCCGCCGAGTAAGGCATGAATCTCGCCACTACATAACTGAAAATCGATACTTTTAAGCACCGTTACACCGGAGAACGCCTTACTGAGCTGTGTTATTTCAAGTAACACGTTGGATTGTCCCATGACCTTCTCCCGCCCCATTGCCGCCAGAAGAACAAATGATTTTCAAATAACATTATGTTCACAATCCTGGTTAAGCTCTCCACAGAAAACTCACGGCGTGGTCACAGATTGTGTTTTCCTTTCTCAAAAGCTTATGCTGAATAATGACAGGATGTGATAACTGCCACCAACGTCACATTTAATTAACAAGTCAAAACGAACAATTGATTTTAATTTTATAAAGTGTTCATCATGAAAAGCGATCGTACCCCGGCTACGGGACTTATTGTGGATAACGGTATGGGCGAAGAAGAACTCCTTGCGCGCACTGCCTGGTTCTATTATCACGACGGCCTGACGCAAAACGAAATCGGTGAAAGACTCGGTTTAACGCGCCTCAAAGTGTCACGCCTGCTGGAGAAAGGGCGTCAGTCTGGGGTAATTCGTGTACAGATCAATTCACGCTATGAAGGGTGTTTAACACTCGAACATGCATTGCAGCAGCGCTTTAACTTAAAGCAGATACGTGTACTGCCACAGTTAGACAGCCCTAATTTGAGTCAGAGACTGGGTGTCGGTGCTGCTCAGATGCTGATGTCGGTTCTCCAACCACAGCAATTACTGGCTGTTGGATTTGGTGAGACCAGTATGAATACCTTGCAACACCTCAGTGGCTTTATTTCATCGCAACAGATTCGCATGGTGACGCTATCGGGTGGCGTCGGCCCCTATATGACAGGCCTTGGGCAGTTAGATGCAGCCTGCGGTATCAGTATTATTCCGGCCCCGCTGCGCGCATCCAGCGCCAACGTTGCTCAGATCCTACGCCAGGAGCGGAGTGTGAAAGATGTCATGCTCGCTGCTTGCGCCGCCGATGTGGCCATTGTGGGCATCGGTGCATTAAGTCAGAAGCAGGAAGCCACTATATTGCGCTCTGGTTATATCAGCGAGGGCGAGCAGCTGATGTATGCACGTAGAGGCGCAGTTGGCGACATCCTTGGCTATTTCATGCGACCCGATGGGCGGTTAGCGGAGGCCATGCCTATTCATGAAGAGCTGATTGCGGTTAGCCCTGAAGAACTGGCGGCAATTCCTATGGTGATGGGGGTCGCGGGTGGCCCTGATAAAGCAGAGGCCATTCTTGCTGCGCTGGAAGGTGGCCGTATTAATGCTCTGGTAACAGAAGAAGGAACGGCCCGCTCAATATTGGCATTGCTCTAATCGCCTCGCGGCGGGGCGGAATAAAGGCAGTCAGGTTTTCCATTGGAGATACTGAGATGACACATTCACACGCCCCGCATTTGATGGCGCTCGACGCCGGTACTGGCAGTATTCGCGCCGTGATTTTCAATCTTCAGGGTGAGCAGGTCGCCGTGGCGCAAGCTGAATGGCGTCATCTCGCCCTGCCCGATGTGCCGGGATCGATGGAGTTTGATCTGAGCCACAATTGGTCACTCGCCTGTCAGTGTATTCAGCAGGTGCTGCAACAGTCGCAGTTGCCAGCCAGCGCGATTCGCAGCGTGGCCTGCTGCTCGATGCGCGAAGGGATCGTGCTCTATAACAAAGCCGGCGAAGCAATTTGGGCCTGCGCCAACGTGGATGCCCGTGCCAGCCGCGAGGTGAGTGAGCTGAAAGAGATTCATCACGGCGAGTTTGAGCGTGAAATCTATCAGTGCTCAGGGCAAACCCTGGCACTTGGGGCAATGCCACGCCTGTTATGGCTGGCGCATCATCGACCCGATATTTATCGTCAGGCGGCAACGCTGTCGATGATCAGCGACTGGCTGGCAAAATGCCTGAGTGGCGAACTGGCAGTGGATCCCTCCAACGCGGGCACCACCGGCCTGCTGGATTTACGCACCCGAAACTGGCGGCCTGATTTGCTGGAGATGGCGGGTTTGCGCGGCGATATATTGTCTCCGGTGGCCGAAACCGGTACGCAACTGGGAACCGTGACAGCCGAAGCCGCTCGTCAGTGTGGGCTGGCGCAAGGCACAGTGGTTGGCATGGGCGGCGGTGATGTGCAGTTGGGGACACTGGGGTTAGGCGTAGTGAATGCGGGTGAAACCGCTGTGTTGGGGGGCACCTTTTGGCAACAAGTCGTGAACTTGCCGCAGCCGCAGATTGATCCTCAAATGAACATTCGCGTGAATCCGCATGTGATCCCCGGTATGGCACAGGCGGAAGCGATCAGTTTCTTTACCGGCCTCACGATGCGCTGGTTCCGTGATGCCTTTTGCGGTGAAGAGAAACTGCTGGCGGAGCGACTGGGTGTGGATTGCTACAGCCTGCTGGAAGAGATGGCGGCACGCGTCCCCGCAGGTTCGTGGGGCGTGATGCCGGTGTTCTCAGATGCAATGCACTTCAACAAGTGGTATCACGCTGCGCCCTCCTTTATTAATCTTTCCATCGACCCCGAACGCTGCAATAAACAGACGCTCTTCCGTGCGCTGGAAGAGAATGCCGCGATTGTTTCGGCCTGCAATCTGGATCAGGTGGCCGCCTTTTCCGGTGTCCAAACCTCACAGATAGTGTTTGCCGGAGGCGGTGCGAAGGGCAAATTGTGGAGCCAGATTTTGAGCGATGTCACGGGGCTGACGGTCAAAGTGCCGCAGGTGAAAGAAGCCACCGCCCTGGGCTGCGCGATTGCGGCTGGCGTCGCCGCTGGGGTTTACCGCAGTTTGCAGGAAACCGGGCAAGCATTAGTACGCTGGGAGCGCGAATTTCACCCCAACGCAGAACACCACCAACTCTATCAACAGCAAAAAGCCAACTGGCAGAAAGTCTATGCCGACCAACTCACCCTGGTGGACAGTGGGTTAACCACCTCGATGTGGAAAGCACCAGGTTTGTAACTCACTGCTATCCAGATCAATTTCCTTTTAGACGCGTACCACGCATTTTTGTAGGCTGGATTGGTCACAAAAAATTCATAAGCAATTTTAGATAAGTTCGCTACTGGCGGCCTTGTCAGGGCTTTTTTGACTTCAGAAATATCCGTGATGAGAACCTTTGAGCAATAAACACGCGCTCGATCAAAAAGTGAAAAAAAAGTCGCTGGCAGTTGACACCATTGGCAGGCCTTACGGAATGGGGATCCAGGAATTTCGCTACCCCCCTGGACGGATTTTTTCGCGAAAATCAACTCTTGTGATGATCAGAATGCTGACTAGAATACTCACCATATTGTTGTTCAAACTTCCCGCACCCCCTATATATAGTGTTTATCCACAGGCTTACTCACAACGAGCGGCTTGTGCATAGACCTTGTGAATAGATGGGGGATAACTCACTCTTTCATGGACAGGTAAACACGCGACATGAACCAAAGTCTGCTCGTTACTAAACGCGATGGCCGCCAGGAGCGCATTGATCTCGATAAGATTCACCGGGTACTGGATTGGGCCGCTGAAGGGCTGAATAACGTCTCCGTGTCTCAGGTTGAGTTGCGCTCCCACATTCAGTTCTACGATGGAATTCGTACTTCTGATATCCATGAGACCATCATCAAGGCCGCTGCAGACCTGATCTCCCGTGATGCGCCGGATTACCAGTATCTGGCTGCTCGCCTCGCCATCTTCCACCTGCGTAAAAAAGCGTACGGCCAGTTTGAGCCGCCGAAGCTGTACGATCAGGTCGTGAAAATGGTTGAGATGGGCAAATACGACCGTCACCTGCTGGAAGATTACAGCGTAGAAGAGTTCGAGCAGATGGACGGCTTCATCGACCACTGGCGCGACATGAACTTCTCTTACGCTGCGGTGAAGCAGCTGGAAGGGAAATACCTGGCGCAGAACCGTGTGAGCGGTGAAATCTACGAGAGTGCCCAGTTCCTGTATATTCTGGTTGCCGCATGCCTGTTCTCCGGTTATCCGCGTGAGACGCGTATGGATTACGTGCGTCGCTTCTATGATGCCGTGTCGACCTTCAAAATCTCACTGCCGACGCCAATCATGTCTGGCGTGCGTACCCCAACGCGTCAGTTCAGCTCTTGCGTCTTGATCGAATGCGGTGACAGCCTTGATTCCATCAATGCCACCTCCAGCGCTATCGTAAAATACGTGTCGCAGCGTGCGGGTATCGGTATCAACGCTGGTCGCATTCGTGCGCTGGGTAGCCCAATCCGTGGCGGCGAAGCCTTCCATACCGGTTGCATCCCGTTCTATAAACATTTCCAGACGGCAGTGAAGTCGTGCTCACAAGGCGGCGTACGTGGCGGTGCAGCCACCCTGTTCTACCCGATGTGGCATCTGGAAGTGGAAAGCCTGCTGGTGCTGAAAAACAACCGTGGTGTTGAAGGCAACCGCGTGCGCCACATGGATTACGGCGTACAGATCAACAAGCTGATGTATACCCGCCTGCTGAAAGGCGAAGACATCACTCTGTTCAGCCCGTCTGACGTGCCTGGCCTTTACGATGCGTTCTTCGCCGATCAGGACGAGTTCGAGCGTCTGTACACCAAATACGAGAAAGACGACAGCATCCGCAAACAGCGCGTGAAAGCAGTTGAACTGTTCTCACTGATGATGCAGGAACGTGCTTCTACTGGCCGTATCTACATCCAGAACGTCGATCACTGCAACACCCACAGCCCGTTTGATCCGGCTATCGCGCCCGTCCGCCAGTCTAACCTGTGCCTGGAAATCGCGCTGCCGACCAAACCGCTGAACGACGTCAATGATGAAAGCGGCGAAATTGCCCTGTGTACGCTGTCTGCGTTTAACCTTGGTGCGATTGACAGCCTCGACGATCTGGAAGAGCTGGCGACCCTCGCGGTACGTGCACTGGATGCACTGCTGGATTACCAGGATTACCCCATCCCGGCGGCAAAACGCGGCGCAATGGGTCGTCGTACTCTGGGTATTGGCGTGATCAACTACGCTTATTATCTGGCGAAAAACGGCGTGCGTTATTCTGATGGCAGCGCCAACAACCTGACGCATAAAACCTTTGAAGCGATCCAGTACTACCTGCTGAAAGCCTCGAACGAGCTGGCAAAAGAGCAAGGTGCCTGTACGTGGTTCAAAGAGACCACCTACTCACAGGGCATTCTGCCGATCGACACCTATAAAAAGGATCTCGACGCCGTTTGCAGCGAGCCGTTGCACCTGGATTGGGAAGGTCTGCGTGAGTCGATCATTACGCACGGTCTGCGTAACTCCACGCTCTCTGCCCTGATGCCGTCTGAAACCTCTTCGCAGATTTCAAACGCCACCAACGGTATTGAGCCACCGCGCGGTCACATCAGCATCAAAGCATCCAAAGACGGTATTCTGCGTCAGGTGGTGCCAGAGTATGAGCGTCTGAAAGATCAGTACGAACTGCTGTGGGAAATGCCCTCTAACGACGGTTACTTACAGTTGGTTGGTGTGATGCAGAAATTTATCGATCAGGCGATTTCGTCGAACACCAACTATGATCCAAGCCGTTTTGCCAATGGCAAAGTGCCAATGAAACAGCTGCTGAAAGATCTGCTGACCGCGTATAAATTTGGCGTGAAAACCCTGTACTACCAAAACACCCGTGATGGTGCGGAAGATGCGCAGGACGACCTGGCTCCTTCCATTCAGGATGACGGCTGCGAAAGCGGCGCTTGTAAGATTTAATTAGTCAGACGCCCTATCTTGTCAGGGCCGGCAATGGTCGGCCCTCATCACTTTTGGACTTAGCCATGGCTTACACCACATTTTCGCAGAACAAAAACGACCAGCTGTTAGAACCGATGTTCTTCGGCCAGTCAGTGAACGTTGCCCGTTTCGACCAGCAGAAATATGACATCTTTGAAAAACTGATCGAAAAACAGCTCTCCTTCTTCTGGCGTCCGGAAGAAGTGGACGTCTCACGCGATCGTATCGATTATCAGGCGCTGCCAGATCACGAAAAACACATCTTTATCAGCAACCTGAAATACCAGACGCTGCTGGATTCCATTCAGGGTCGCAGCCCTAACGTGGCCCTGCTGCCGTTGATTTCGATTCCAGAACTCGAAACCTGGATCGAAACCTGGGCGTTCTCTGAGACCATCCACTCGCGCTCTTACACCCATATCATCCGTAACATCGTCAACGATCCTTCACTGGTGTTTGACGACATCGTCACTAACGAGCAGATTCTGGCGCGCGCACAGGATATCTCGAAGTATTACGACGACCTGATCGAGATGACCAGCTACTGGCATCTGCTGGGAGAAGGCACGCACGAAGTGGCGGGTAAAACCGTGACCGTGAATCTGCGTGCGCTGAAAAAGCAGCTGTATATCTGCCTGATGAGCGTTAACGCACTGGAAGCGATTCGCTTCTACGTCAGCTTCGCCTGTTCATTCGCCTTCGCCGAGCGCGAGCTGATGGAAGGTAACGCCAAAATCATCAAACTGATTGCGCGCGATGAAGCTCTGCACCTGACCGGCACTCAGCACATGCTGAACCTGCTGCGCACCGGTGAAGATGATCCTGAAATGAAAGAGATCGCCGCCGAGTGCCGTGATGAGTGTTTCGACCTGTTCAAGAAAGCCGCCGAGCAAGAGAAAGAGTGGGCAGATTATCTGTTCAGCGGTGGCTCGATGATCGGTCTGAATAAAGACATTCTGTGCCAGTACATTGAGTACATCACCAACATCCGCATGCAAGCGGTTGGCCTCGATCTGCCGTTCCAGACGCGTTCTAACCCGATTCCATGGATCAACTCCTGGTTGGTATCAGATAACGTGCAGGTGGCACCACAGGAAGTGGAAGTCAGTTCTTACCTGGTGGGTCAGATTGATGCCGAAGTCGGCGAAGACGACTTCAACGACTTCCAGCTGTAAGCATGAGTCGTTCTGTTGTTATTCTGCGCAGTTCCGGCTCCCGGCTGGAGTGCGCAGAAGATCATCCCAATCTGTTGACGGCACTGGAAGCGCACAATGTTTGCGTAGAGTTTCAGTGCCGTGAAGGCTACTGCGGTTCATGCCGCATGCGCTTGCTAAAAGGCGAAGTGGCTTACGCGGAAACCCCATTGGCGTTTATTCAGAAGGGTGAGATTTTGCCCTGCTGCTGTCGCGCCAAAGGGGAGATTGAGATCGAGATTTAAACACCGGGTCGCCATCAATGGCGCCCCGGTGAAATTCATGGCAACGTCTGCCCACGCAGTTACTGTTTCACGGCTTCCAGCACATCAATCCAGCCATGCCCGGTACTGACTTCACTGCCGTGCAGCCAGCGGCGCAGCATGTTCATCGCCATCATCGCCACGACTTTCTGCCGGGTTTCAACATTGTGACGCCCATGGGTGAACTTCACGCGCTGGCCCCAGCTGGCTTCCGGCGTATGCAGCGCAATCGCTACTTCGCCCTCTTCCAGATTGCCCACCGACAGCGCCAATACCGTGCCGTGATGTGCTGCCAGATTGCGCGTGCGCTCGACCTGGGATTCCAGCGGTTCATCATGAGGAGGCAGAATCTCTGCTGCGCTGAGCGGCACGCCTGCTGATGCCAGCTGCCAGTTGAGCAATCCCGCCGTATATTGCTCGCTTAGCGCCAGCCGGAAACCACGCTGTTGCAACTCACGCGCTAACAAAGCAGGCAAACCTTCAGTGCCTTCGAAGATAGTGCATTCCGCCAGCAGCAGCTTAACCTGCTGCCACGCCTGCTCCATCGCCACGCGCTGGCTGGCCGGTCCGGTGAGTTTGATTTCAATGATTGGCATTGATGAGCGATAGCCCATTACCACACCTTCCGGCAACGGTAACGGCTCCAGTTCGGCAGCAATGTCACTCTCGCCGCGACCAAAGGTAGTCAGACGCAAACACAGCGGCGGCTCAGGTAAATCAAAACGCGCTTTCAAACGCGGAATGATCTCCTGCTCGACCATCACTTTAAATTCGGACGGCACGCCCGGCGTGAAGAATATCCAGCAGCGATTGAGCTGAAGTGCAAAGCCACACGCGGTACCCACTGGATTATCAATCAGCTCGGCATTCGCCGGAATTTCCGCCTGCTTGCGGTTGCTCGGCGCCATGATGCGTCCACGGCTGGCAAACCAGGCTTCCATCTTCTCCAGCCATTCCTGCTGGATCACCAATTCGGTGCCACACGCGGTGGCAGCGGCCAGCGCACTGAGATCGTCGCTGGTTGGACCAAGGCCACCGTTCACAATCAGCACATCAGCAATCTGGCTGCGACTCTGCAGCGTCTCCACCAGCGAGGACATCGCATCGCCAACGGTACTGCGGCTGGTCATAGGCAAACCGTGCTGGAACAGCACATCCGCCAGCCATGCGGCATTCGTATCGACAATCTGCCCATGCAACACTTCATCGCCCGTTGAGAGCATTTCAACACGTATCACGTTACTTTCTCCTTATCCCTGTCGCTTTACTGTAGAAAGCGCGCACGCGAAACACAATCGCCGTTGATGCGAAACAAGGATTCGAGACAAATGAGAGGGATAACGCGGTAAAAAAGAGGAATCGGGCGTAACCGGCGTTACGCCCCGACAATTTAGCGGCGGGCCAACAGTAAACCGACAAACAGGCCAGCGGCGGCGCCAATGCCGATCCCCTGCCACGGTTTTTCATGCACATAATCGTCGGCACGGTAGGCCGCTTTTTTGGCACGGTAATAATAGCTGTCAGAAGCCTGGCTAACGCGATTCTTCACGTCTTCCAGCGCTTGTTCCGCTTTAAGTTTCAATTCGATGTACTTTTGATCGGCCGGATCACCCGACGATTTCAGTACTTCTTCCAAAGTTTCTGTCAGTAGCGCCAGGTCGTCATCAAGGCGAGTTTCAAATTGATCTGAAGATGACACGTTATACTTCCTCCATGCTCGTCACTTATCGTCGTTTAACTATAGTCATAAATTCGGTATTTGCTGCACGCAAGGGATTCGGATTACGCTGGTTTTTGCTCGACTCAATGCAAAGTTGCGTAATCCGCGCTGTTGCCGCGTGAATTCTGCTTCGCTTATTTGATTAATCTGATAAATTTTCGTCAGACTGAATTTTTTAATTTCGCGACTGTCGTATCCCCTTGTAGCCAGACGCAATGCGTCTTACGACAGTCACAACACACCAGAGCAGCTAAGGATTAGATTTCCGGCATGAATCGTAGAAAATTTATGAAAGCGTCCATGGCCCTCTCTGCCGCAAGCGGCATGACCGGGCTCTCCTCGCTGTTTGCGCAGTCCGCCTGGGCCGATGATGGCATCGCCGACGGCACCGCAGTGCGCTTCGATTTCGACTCACTGAAAAAGAAAGCATCCGCGCTGGCGAAACAGCCCTGGGGCGGCGCACCCGGCCCGCTTCCTGACACCCTGGCCAATCTGACACCGCAGGCTTACAACGAAATTCAGTACGATGCCAACCATTCGCTGTGGAACAACATTCCCGATCGCGAATTAGATGTGCAGTTCTTCCACGTGGGGATGGGCTTTAAACGTCGTATCCGCATGTTCTCCGTGGATGCCGATAGCCGTGAAGCGCGCGAAATCCACTTCCGCCCCGAACTGTTTAACTATCACAACGCTAACGTCGATACCCAGCAGTTGGTCGGCAAAACCGATTTAGGCTTCGCCGGTTTCCGCGCGTTTAAAAAACCAGAACTGGCGCGTCGCGATATCGTCTCGTTCCTCGGCGCGAGCTACTTCCGTGCGGTTGATGAAACCTTCCAGTACGGCTTGTCAGCGCGCGGTGTGGCGGTAAATACCTTTAGCAACGGCCACGAAGAGTTTCCGGACTTTACCGCCTTCTGGTTTGAAACACCGAAAGCCGACGATACCACCTTTGTGGTTTATGCGCTGCTGGACGGCGCCAGCGTCACCGGTGCGTACAAGTTCACTATCCACTGCGAAGAGAAACGCGTGGTGATGGAGGTGGAAAACCACCTGTTTGCTCGTAACGACATTCGTCAGCTCGGCATCTCGCCGATGACCAGTATGTTTAGCTGCGGCACCAACGAGCGTCGCATGTGTAATACCTATCATCCACAAATCCATGACTCCGATCGTCTGGCAATGTGGACCGGTAAAGGCGAGTGGATTGCGCGCCCGCTGAACAACCCGCAGCGCTTGCAGTTCAATGCCTATGAAGATGAAAACCCACGTGGTTTCGGCCTGTTGCAGCTCAATCATGACTTCAAAGATTATCAGGATGTGATTGGCTGGTATGACAAACGTCCTAGCCTGTGGGTCGAACCAATTGGCAAATGGGGTAAAGGCGCCATCAATCTGATGGAGATCCCGACCACTGGTGAAACACTGGATAACGTGGTGTGTTTCTGGCAGCCAACCGAGCCGGTCAAAGCGGGCAGCGAATTTAACTTCCAGTACAAACTGTACTGGAGCCAACTGCCGCCAGTGCGCAGCGGGCTGGCGCGCGTGGATGCCACACGTACCGGTATTGGTGGCTTCCCAGAAGGTTGGGCGCCAGGCGAACACTTCCCTGATCAGTGGTGCCGTCGCTTTGCGATTGATTTTGTCGGTGGCGACCTGAAAGCCGCAGCGCCTAAAGGTATTGAGCCGGTGATCACCGTGAATGCGGGTACCATCAAGCAGGTTGAGATTCTGTATGTGGAGCCGCTTAACGGTTACCGTATTCTGTTTGACTGGTACCCGAACAGTGACTCCACTAAGCCGGTGGATATGCGCCTGTTCCTGCGCACCAAAGATGAGACCTTAAGTGAAACCTGGCTGTATCAGTACTTCCCACCGCCGCCGGATCAGCGTAAATACACCGATGACCGACAGATGACGCCGGGCTGATATCCCCTAAAAAGTTCGAATTTCAGGAAGGCAGCAAACAAGAGCCCGATGAGCTGACTCAAGTCAGTGATTCGGGTGAGCCAGGCAGCCAACTCACCGGAAATTTGAAGTATGACGGGTATAAATGGCGAGGAGTATTCCTCGCCATTACGCTTTCTGCATACCGATGTGTGGAATGTTATCTTCCATGTAAACGTCCCCCACCGCTTTGAAGCCAAGACGACCGTAAAACCCTTCCAGATGGGCCTGCGCCGATAAATAAATAGTGCGTTGCGGCCAATGGGTATCGCAGCTCTCCAGCGCTTTCTCCATCAGTCGATAGCCCAACTTCAGGCCACGCGCTTCTTCTGACACGATCACGCGACCAATCATCACCGGGGCGCTGTCCAGTGAGGGCGTAAGCACACGAGCGTAGGCCAATAATTTGCCGTCAAGGAAGCCCATGATGTGGCGATTCTCTGCTCGCAAATCCTGACCATCTACGTCTTGATAGGGGCAGTTTTGCTCCACAATGAATACGTGATTGCGCAGTGCCAGCACGGTATATAACTGCTGTGCACTCAGTTCACTGTGGTGGCAATCAAGCCATTGCATTTCCATGATGCTTCCTTGTCTGAGCGAAAAAAGTGATCTCCTGAGAGTATCACAGCGCGCGGGGATTGAGCAGCCGTACAGGGTTGCCGCATTGCCTTGTCGTGATCGCATTCTCAGATTACAGGCAAAAAAAATCAGGCCCTTGGGCCTGATTTCTGAGGTCAAAGCGCATTTACATCAGCGGCTGAGCCATCTGCACCAGCGAAATCAGTGGCTGAGGATAGACACCCAGCAGCAGCACCAGAATCGCCGAGATCAGCACCACCACACCACCGGCGGTGAACGCCCAGTTGGCTGGCGTGTCACGATCGCGCGTGTGCATTTCTGGTGGGCTGAGGTACAGGCTCACCGTCACACGCAGATAGTAGTAAAGACCGATCGCACTGCCGGCAACGACTGCCGCGGTTAACCACCACAGATGCGCGTTCACACCGGAAGCAATGACATAGAACTTACCAATGAAGCCCAGCGTCATCGGGATACCGGCCAGAGACAGCATCATAACGGTCATGACCGCTGACAGAATTGGACGATGCCAGAACAGACCACGGTAAGAGTAAAGCGTATCCGCATCCGGGCCACGGTACGGGCTGGACATCAGGCTGACCACACCGAACGCGCCGAGGCTGCTGAACAGGTAACCCGCCAGGTACACACCCGCCGTTTCCAGTGACAGCTGATGGGTTTTCACCGCAATCAGCGACACCAGCAAATAGCCAAGATGCGCGATCGATGAGTAACCGAGCAGACGTTTGATGTTGCTCTGCGAAATCGCCATCAGGTTACCGAACAGAATCGACACAAAGGCGATAACACCCAGCACGGTGCGCACGGCTTCGCTGTCCGTCACTGGCGCGTACAGGAACAAGCGCATCACCACACCAAAGATGGCGATTTTGCTGGCGGTGGCCAGGAAGGTTGAAACCGGCGCAGGCGCACCCTGATAAACGTCTGGTGTCCACAGGTGGAACGGAACCAGTGACAGCTTAAAGCCGAGGCCGATAATCATCATGCCCAAACCGACCAGCAGCAGCGGCTGTTGGATCATGCTGTCATTCAGGCTTTTACCCAGTTGCACAAAGCTCAGGCTGCCAGAATCGGCATAAATCAGCGCGATACCAAAGATCAGGAACGAGGACGCTGCAGCGGACAGAATCATGTACTTCAGTGCCGCTTCCAGCGAACGTTTCTGACGGAATGCGTAACCGATAAGACCAAACAGCGGCAGTGACAGCAGTTCAATACCGATGAACAGCGCCGCCAGATGGTTGGCACTCGCCAGCACGATGCCACCGAGCGCCGCAATCAGCACCAGCAGATAGAACTCATCTTTGTTGTCCGGGAAACCGGCCAGCCACGGATAAGCAAAGGTGCAGGTGGCGAGGCTGGCCAGCAGCACCAGCGCGGTGTAGAACATTGAGTAACCGTCAACGCGCAGCAGCGGCGTGACATCCATGGCACCGACATGACCGACAAACCACAGTGAAAACAGCGCCACGTTCAGGCCAATCACCGTCAGCGTGGCATTAACAAAGTGGTTGCGTCGCCACGCAATGGACAGCATCACCACCACCACCGTCAATCCGACGATCAACAGCGGCAGTAACGCAATCAGATGTTGAGGAGTTATTGTCATGGCGAATTACGGCCTTGTAGTTGAAATTGAAGCGGTAAACCACTGCTGAATATTGCTCATCGCAGCGTGAGAGGTATCAAGGATCGGCTGTGGATAAACACCCAGCAGAACCAGCAGCACCACCAGCACGCCGATCGTCATGAATTCACGCGGTGACATGCCCGGCAGCGGAGCTTTCGATTTCGCTTCGCCGTAGTAAGCGCGCTGCATCATCACCAGCGAATACACCGAGGCAAACACCAGACCAAAGGTGGCAATCACGATAATCACCGGCACCACCTGGAAACTGCCGGTCAGAATCATAAATTCGCCGACAAAGTTACCGGTGCCTGGCATACCGAGGTTGGCCACCGCGAAGAACAGCGACAGGCCTGGAATCCATTTGATACGTCCCCACAAACCGCCCATCTGGCGCAGGTCACGGGTATGCAGACGCTCATAAAGCTGCCCACACAAGATGAACAGTGCTGCGGCGGACAGGCCGTGAGCAATCATCTGAATCACCGCGCCCTGGAACGCCAGCTGGCTGCCAGTGTAGATAGCAATCAGCACGAAGCCCATGTGCGAAACGGAGGTGTAAGCAATCAGACGTTTGATATCCGTCTGCGAGAACGCCATCCAGGCACCGTAGAAGATACCCAGTACACCGAGCCACATAGCAATCGGCGCAAACTCTGCGGAAGCATTCGGGAACAGTGGCAGGCTGAAACGCAGCAGACCATACGCCGCCGTTTTCAGCAAGATTCCTGCGAGGTCAACCGAACCGGCTGTCGGTGCCTGACTGTGCGCATCCGGCAACCAGCCGTGCAGGGGCACCACTGGCATTTTCACTGCGAAAGCGATAAAGAAGCCGAGCATCAGCAGATATTCAACGGTGTGCGACATTGGCGTTTTCAGCAGTTCTTCGTAGCTGAAGGTCCAGACGCCCGTAGCGTTGTAGTGCACAAATACCAGCGCCAAAATCGCAATCAACATCACCAGACCCGAAGCCTGGGTATAGATGAAGAATTTGGTTGCGGCACTGATACGCGTTTTACCGTCAGAGGCTTTGTGACCCCAGAGCGCGATGAGGAAGTACATCGGCACCAGCATCATTTCCCAGAAGAAGAAGAACAGGAACATGTCGATGGAGAGGAACACGCCAATCACACCACCGAGGATCCACATCAGGTTGAGGTGGAAAAAGCCCTGATACTTCTCGATTTCATTCCAGGAACAGAGCACCGCCATCAAACCCAGCAGGCCGGTCAGCACCACCATCAGCAGCGACAAACCGTCAATAGCCAGATGGAAGTTAATACCGAAGCGTGGAATCCATGGCACCGAGAAAGTCGACTGCCACTGCGGCATTCCTGCAGCCTGGGTGAGTGAATAGCCTCCCTGCAGCCACAACTGCAGACCGAGTGCCAGCGTCAGCCCCATAGTGATCATGGCGATCCAACGCGGCACTTTTGCGCCGAGGCGCTCTGCTAACCAGCAAAGCAGACCCCCAACAAAAGGTATGATTATTAGCCAAGGTAATAGCACGGCATACTTCCCTTTTTTCAACCTGATTTCGAGCTATCTTGCTTGCCACGTTCATCACCGTCAGCGCTCGCCACCCTCACGTACAAAATACGCTTGGGTTGCTGCACACTGACGGCAACGAAACGGGCTACATCAATAACGCTTCGTCATTCAGGCAATTTTTCACATTCGCTTCTGGGATGAGAGAATCCTTGATTCTCTCGCCCCCGCTCATCAATCTTTAAATCACCAGCATCAGCGCCAGTACCACCACGGCACCGACACTCATGGAAGCCACATACCAGCGCACGTAACCGTTCTCGCTCACCACCAGGCCTTTATTACCAATGCGCGACAACAGCGCAGGCAGGTTCATCAGTGAGTTCAGCGGATCGCGCTTCAGCAGCCAGGCAATGCCCAAATAAGGTTTTACAAACACCTTGTCATACAGCCAGTCGAAGCCCCATGCCGCGAACCACCAGGTGCCGAAGAAACGGCCCGGCGCGCTATTGGCAACACTGGTGACCAGCTGGCGTTTGCCAAGCCATAGGGCAGCAGCAATCAGGATGCCGACAATCGCGACCACGCCTGAGGTGATTTCCAGCGCCACTTTTCCGCCCTCACCGAATTCATTCTGCGGCAGCACGCCCGCCAGCGGTGGCGTGATCATGGCGCCAACGAAGGTGGAGAGCACTAACAGCACAATCAGTGGCAGATGGTGAGTGATGCCTTTGCCCGCGTGCGCATGAATTTTCTCTTCGCCGTGGAACACGATGAAGATCATGCGGAAGGTGTAGATCGAGGTCAGGAATGCACCGACCAGACCCGCCACCATCAGATTGATGTGACCATTCGCCAGCGCACCAAACAGGATTTCATCTTTACTGTAGAAACCTGCGGTAATCAGCGGCAGTGCCGCCAGCGCAGCGCCGCCGACCAGGAAGCAGGTGTACACCAGTGGGATGCTCTTACGCAGGCCGCCCATTTTGAAGATGTTCTGCTCGTGGTGGCAGGCCAGAATGACCGAACCAGAAGAAAGGAACAGCAGTGCTTTGAAGAAGGCGTGCGTCATCAAGTGGAAAATGGCCGCGTCCCATGCCTGCACGCCCAGCGCGAGGAACATGTAGCCGATTTGACTCATGGTGGAGTAAGCCAACACGCGTTTGATATCGGTTTGCACCAGCGCGGCAAAGCCTGCCAGCACCAACGTAATCGCCCCCACTATACCCACCAGATGCAGCACTTCCGGCGTCAGCAGGAACAGGCCATGGGTACGCGCAATCAGGTAAACACCCGCGGTTACCATGGTGGCGGCGTGGATCAGAGCTGATACCGGCGTAGGACCCGCCATCGCATCAGCCAGCCACGTTTGCAGTGGCAACTGTGCAGATTTACCGACCGCACCGCCCAACAGCATCAGGGTTGCCCACTGCAGCATGTGGTTGTTAGCGGCGAAATGCGCCGGCGCCAGTTCCACCAGCTCGCGGAAGTTCAGCGTACCCAGTTCGTTATAGAGAATGAACAGTGCGAATGCGAGGAACACGTCACCGACGCGGGTGATGATGAACGCTTTCATCGCCGCCTTGCCGTTTTCTGGATTGCTGTAGTAGAAGCCAATCAGCAGATAAGAGCAGAGGCCCACGCCTTCCCAACCGAGATACATCAGCATCAGGTTGTCGGCCAGCACCAACACCACCATGCTCGCGATGAACAGGTTGGTGTAAGCGAAGAAGCGTGAATAGCCCTCTTCACCGCGCATGTACCAGGAAGCAAACATGTGGATGAAGAAGCCGACGCCGGTCACCACTGACAGCATGGTCAGAGACAAGCCGTCCAGTACCAGGTTCACTTTGATATCAAAGTGGCCGACCTGAATCCATGTCCACAACGCCTGAGTAAAAGGCTGTTGGCCGTTACTGAAGAAATCCATACCAACGAAAACGGTGGTCAACGCCGCCAGACCGACCGATCCCATTCCCACCGCTGCCGACAGATTCTCCGACCAGCGACCACGGGAAAACGCCAATAGCAGGAAGCCAATCAGCGGAAATAATACGGTTAAATAGAGAAGATTCATCCGCGCATCTCGCTCACTGTGTCAATGTTCAGCGTCTGACGACGACGATAGAGCTGGAGCAGCAGGGCCAGGCCGATGCTGGCTTCCGCCGCCGCGAGGCTGATCGCCAGAATGTACATCACCTGGCCGTCAGCTTGTCCCCAGTAGCTCCCTGCTACCACCAGCGCCAGTGCCGCGGCGTTGATCATGATCTCCAGACCAATCAGCATAAATAGCAAATTGCGGCGCAGTACCAGCGAGGTCAGGCCGAGAACAAACAGCACAGCAGCCAACATCAGGCCGTGTTGTAACGGGATCATGCGTGATCCTCCTTATTCGCATGTGCATCAGCATGGCGATTGCTCAGCACTTCGCCCTGACGCTCTTCACGTCCGATATGGAAGGCCACCACCAGACCGGCCAGCAGCAGCATTGACGCCAGCTCAACCGCCAGTACGTAAGGACCAAACAGACTGATACCCACCGCTTTGGCATCGATGACGGTGCCATCAATGCCCTGATCGTGCGCGGTACTAATGGCGTAAATCATCACCACCAGCAGCAACAGGGAGATGATGCCAGGCCCAATCCACAGCGAAGGCTTCAGCCACTCGCGCTCCTGGTCCTGCTGGGTTTTGCCCAGGTTCAGCATCATCACCACGAACACGAAAAGCACCATAATGGCACCGGCGTAAACGATGATCTCCAGCGCACCGGCAAAGTAAGCGCCCATTGAGAAGAACACGCCCGCAATCGAAAGCAGCGAAACAATCAGGTACAGCAGCGCATGTACCGGATTGGTGTGAGTGATAACGCGCAATGTCGTCAGCACCGCCACCAGTCCGCAAAGATAAAACGCAAATTCCATACCTGGCTCCTTAAGGTAACAAGCTTTTGACGTCGATTGGCTTGGCTTCGTTTTCCGCTTCGCCCTTCTCTTTCCCGTCGATCGCCATACCCGCCATGCGATAGAAGTTGTACTCCGGATATTTACCCGGACCGGAAATCAGCAGGTCCTGCTTCTCGTACACCAGATCCTGACGCTTGAACTCACCCAGCTCAAAATCGGGGGTCAGCTGAATCGCCGTGGTCGGGCAGGCTTCTTCGCACAGACCGCAGAAGATGCAGCGTGAGAAGTTGATGCGGAAGAACTCCGGATACCAGCGACCATCAACCGTTTCCGCTTTCTGCAGTGAGATACAACCCACTGGACAGGCTACCGCACACAGGTTACAGGCAACACAGCGCTCCTCGCCGTCCGGATCGCGCGTCAGCACGATACGGCCACGGTAGCGCGGCGGCAGGTAAACCGGTTCTTCTGGATACATCTGGGTTTCGCGCTTGGCGAAGGCATGCATGCCTATCATCCAGATACTGCGCACTGTCGTGCCGAAGCCAACGACAATATCTTTTAAAGTCATCTCAAAACCCCTTACTGCGCGCTGTACAGAATCACTGCGGCGGTCGCCAGCAGGTTCAATAACGTCAACGGCAGACACACTTTCCAGCCGAACGACAGCACCTGGTCATAACGTGGACGCGGCAGCGCAGCACGAATCAGGATAAACATCACCATAAAGAACGCCGTTTTCAGGGCGAACCAGATGAATGGCGGCAGGAATGGACCGTGCCAGCCACCGAAGAACAGCGTGACAATCAGCGCTGAAACGGTGGTGATCGCCACGTATTCACCGACGAAGAACAGACCGAACTTCATACCGGCATATTCGATGTGGTAACCATCGGCCAGTTCCTGTTCCGCTTCTGGCTGGTCAAACGGATGACGGTGACAAACCGCGACGCCCGCGATACAGAAGGTCACGAAGCCGAAGAACTGCGGAATGATGTTCCACAAGTGCGTCTGGCTCTCGACGATGGCGTTCATGTTGAATGAACCGGCTTGCGCCACCACACCCATCAGCGACAGGCCCAGGAACACTTCGTAGCTCAGCGTCTGCGCGGAAGCACGCATTGCACCCAGCAGTGAGTATTTGTTATTACTCGACCAACCGGCGAACAGCACGGCGTAAACCGCCAGACCGGCCATCATCAGGAAGAACAGCAGACCGATATTCAGGTCTGTCACCATCCAGGTCGGTGAAACTGGCACGATGGCAAACGCCAGCAGCAGCGATACAAAGGCAATAACCGGTGCCAGAGTAAAGATGAAGCGGTCGGTAAACGGCGGAACCCAGTCCTCTTTGAAGAACATTTTGATCATGTCAGCGGCGAGCTGCAGTGAGCCGCCCCAGCCAACACGGTTCGGTCCATAACGGTTCTGCCATAAGCCGAGCAGACGACGCTCGGCGAAACTCATAAAGGCACCACAACCCACCACCACCAGCAGAATCACAATGGTTTTCAGGATCTGGATGAGGATGTCGATAGCGTCCGGTGTCAGCCAGCTCATTGTGCTGCCTCCTGCAGTTTGTCAACTTGCGCACCTGAGAGGAACGGCGGCACACCTGGCATACCCAGCGGCAGACCCACCTGCCCTGCTTGCAGGGAAGTGGAGAAGCGTACTGGCAGACGCAGCGTTTCACCGGCACAAACCAGTTCAACCGCAGAGCCGTTATTGACGCCCAGTTTCTCCGCATCAGCCGGGTTAATCACCAGCGTAGCTGGCGACATACGCTTCTGGAAGGTCGGTGAACGCTGAGTCATCTCTTCACTACCAAACAGCTGATAGTAAGGTGCAACGCGATATTGGCTGCCTTCAACAAAGCTTTCTGGCACGGCGGTGAACCACGGCAGTGATCCTTCGCTCGCTTCAAACAGACGCACACCCGGATCGCCATGACGCAGTTTGCCACCGACTTCAGCCTGGAACTTGTTCCATGCTTGCGGGGAGTTCCAGCCTGGAGCCCAGGCGAATGGAATCTGCGAACGTGGTGCGCCTGGTTGGTTGTTACCTTCCATTGAGAAGGCAAACATGGTGTCTTTGTCTTGCGGCTGACGCGGTTCGTGCACGCTAATATTGGCACGCATCGCGGTACGGCCACTGTTACGATGCGGTGAACGCGCCAGTTTCTGACCGCGAATACGGAAGCTTGCATCCGGCGCCGCGTCTTTAATACCTTTCAGCTGTGGCAATGCTGCAACGGTGGCATCGATCACGTGATCCAGCAGCGTCCAGTCAATCTGACGGCTTTCAACAGTGCTGTGCAGCGAGTGCAGCCAGCGCCAGCTCTCCAGCATCACAATGCTGTTGTCGTAATAAGACGGATCGTAAACCTGGAAGAAACGCTGTGCGCGGCCTTCCTGGTTGATCGAGGTGCCATCACTCTCTGCGAAGCTCGCCGTCGAGAGCACCAGACCGGCTTTCTCCAACGTCGCAGTGCGTTGATGATCAACCACAATCACGTGTGCGGTGTTGTGCAAAGCCGCATCCACGGTGGCTTTCGGTGCATGGCGGTAAAGATCGTTTTCCAACACCACCAGCGCTTCCGCTTCGCCTTTATCCAGCTGTTCCAGCGCGCTATCCAGCGATTGACCGCCCATCAGGCCGAGACCAAAGCTGTTAGCTGCACCGGCAAGGAAGGTAATGCCGACATCGGCACCGCGACCTTTCAGTGCTTTTGCCACGTTGGCGGCCGCTTCAATCATCGCGGTGCTGCCAGAGTGAGTACCAGAAATAATCAGTGGTTTTTTGGCACCGGCTAACGCCTGTACCACCACATCCAGCTTGCCATTCAGTTTGCTGTCAAAGCCACTGACGGCTGGAGCGGCTTCATCGAGCGCATTGGCAATAGCGAAGCCGAGACGAGCCTGATCTTCCACCGGTGCGCGATAGCTCCACGCCGCGATATCATCAAGACGGGTTTCATCAACGTTGGTGACAAATAGCGGATGTTTGGCGTGCTGACCAATGTTGAGGATCGCCGCGATCTGCCAGTCAGCCACTTTCTGGGCTGCTGCCATTTCACGTGCTTTACCTTTCACCGCCTGACGCACAGAAAGTGCGACACGCGCACCGACCTGAGTCAGGTCTTCACCCAGCACCAGCACCGCATCGTAGCTTTCGATTTCGCGCAGTGATGGCGTGTAAATACCGCCTTCCTGCAGCACTTTCAGCATCAACTCAACGCGTGCTTGCTCAGCGGCAGGCATACCGGTGGAGAAGTTTTTCGCACCGACAAGTTCACGCAGCGCAAAGTTGCTTTCAATGCTGGCACGCGGTGATCCAATCCCAATCACACGCTTCGCCTGACGCAGTACGTCAGCCGCGGCATTCACCGCTTGTTCGGCATTCAGACTAACCCAATCGTTGCCGCGCTTCTGTACTGGATGACGTGGACGATCTTTTCGGTTCACATAGCCATAACCGAAACGACCACGGTCACACAGGAAGTAGTGGTTTACGGTACCGTTGTAACGGTTTTCGATACGACGCAATTCACCATAACGCTCGCCTGGGCTGGTGTTACAACCCACGCTGCACTGCTGGCAGATGCTCGGTGCGAACTGCATATCCCATTTACGGTTGTAGCGTTCGGAGTGCGTTTTATCGGTGAATACGCCGGTCGGGCAGATCTCGACCAGGTTACCGGAGAACTCGCTCTCCAGCGTGCCATCTTCCGGGCGACCGAAGTAAACGTTGTCGTGGGCACCGTAAACGCCGAGATCTTTGCCGTCTGCGTAATCTTTGTAGTAACGCACGCAGCGATAGCAGGCGATACAGCGGTTCATTTCATGGGAGATGAACGGGCCGAGATCCTGATTCTGGTGCGTACGTTTGGTGAAGCGGTAACGACGGAAGCTGTGGCCCGTCATCACCGTCATATCTTGCAGATGGCAGTTACCGCCCTCTTCGCACACTGGACAGTCGTGCGGATGGTTGGTCATCAGCCATTCCACCACGCTTTCACGAAACTCTTTCGCTTCGCCATCGTCGATGGAAATAAAGGTGCCGTCCGACGCCGGTGTCATGCATGACATAACAAGACGACCACGGGTATCTTCGGCATTCTGGAATTGCTTCACCGCACACTGGCGGCAGGCTCCCACGCTTCCCAGCGCCGGATGCCAGCAAAAATAAGGAATATCAAGGCCCAGAGAGAGACACGCCTGCAACAGGTTGTCCGCTCCGTTCACATCATATTCTTTACCGTCTACATGGATTGTAGCCATAGTGAACATGCTTCCGTAAGGCTCGCCCTAAGACGAGCGTTAAACATCTAATTCTGTCCCCCGCGCCGTGTCGGCGCAGGGTGAATTCCGTGTACGGCGGCTGATTACCAGCGCGCTTTCAGCAGGTTGGGCTGAATACCACCGATCGATCGGGTATTGCCAAACACCTGCGGCGCAATGCCGGCTTCAAACTCTTCACGGAAATATTTAATCGCGCTCTGCAATGGCTCAACGGCACCCGGTGCGTGGGCACAGAAGGTTTTCCCTGGGCCGAGTTGGCGACAGAGTTGCAGCAGGGTTTCGATGTCACCCGGCTGGCCTTTTTTCTGCTCCAGCGCACGCAGGATCTTCACGCTCCATGGCAAACCATCACGGCATGGCGTACACCAGCCACAGGACTCGCGCGCAAAGAATTCTTCCAGATTACGCACCAGCGAAACCATGCCGATTTCATGATCGACCGCCATCGCCAATGCCGTGCCTAAACGGCTGCCGGCTTTACCGATGCTGGCAAATTCCATTGGCAGATCAAGGTGTTGATCGGTCAGGAAATCCGTACCCGCACCGCCTGGCTGCCAGGCTTTAAATTTCAGGCCATCGCGCATGCCACCGGCATAATCTTCCAGAATCTCACGCGCGGTCGTGCCAAACGGCAGTTCCCACACGCCTGGATTTTTCACGCGGCCTGAGAAGCCCATCATTTTGGTACCGGTGTCTTCGCTGGTAGAGATGTTCTTGTACCAGTCAACGCCGTTGAGGAAGATGGCTGGGACGTTGGACAAGGTTTCCACGTTGTTGACGCAGGTTGGCTTGCCCCACACGCCCGCACTCGCCGGGAACGGTGGCTTAGAACGCGGGTTCGCACGACGACCTTCCAGTGAGTTGATCAGCGCGGTCTCTTCACCACAGATGTAACGTCCCGCGCCGGTGTGCACGATCAGTTCAAAATCGAAACCGGTACCGAGGATGTTTTTACCGAGGTATCCCGCTTCGGTGGCTTCGGCAATCGCACGGCGCAGATGCACGGCCGCTTCGATGTACTCGCCACGTAAGAAGATGTAGCCACGATAGGCTTTCAAGGCGAACGCACTGATCAGCATACCTTCCACCAACTGGTGCGGCATTTGCTCCATCAGCAGGCGGTCTTTATAGGTGCCCGGCTCCATTTCATCGGCGTTACACAGCAGGTAACGGATGTTCATGGATTCGTCTTTCGGCATCAGGCTCCACTTCAGGCCGGTATTAAAGCCTGCGCCACCGCGACCTTTTAGACCGGAGTCTTTCACTGCCGCGACGATTTCGTCCTGGCTCATGCCTTTCAGTGCTTTATCAGCGCCGACATAACCGTTTTTACTGCGATATTCATCGATCCACACCGGCTGCTTGTCGTCGCGCAGACGCCAGGTGAGTGGATGCGTTTCCGCAGTACGAATGATCTGTTTAATGGTCATTGATACTGCTCCAGCAGATTGGCGATGCCTTCCGGGGTCAGATGAACATGGGTATCTTCATCCACCATCATGGTTGGGCCTTTGTCACAGTTGCCCAGGCAGCAGGTCGGCAGCAGGGTAAAGCGGCCATCGGCTGTGGTCTGGCCCGGCTTGATATTCAGATTCTGCTCAAGCGCAGCCTGAATGCCCTGGAAACCGGTGATGTGGCACACCACGCTGTCGCAATAACGAATGACGTGACGGCCAACCGGCGTGCGGTAGATCTGGCTGTAAAACGTCGCCACACCTTCTACGTCACTGGCTGGAATGCCCAGCACTTCAGCAATGGCATTGATGGCGCCATCTGGCACCCATCCACGCTGCTTCTGCACGATCTTCAACGCTTCAATTGAGGCGGCGCGTGCATCCTCGTAATGGTGTTTTTCGTGCTCAATAGCGTGGTGCTCGGTCTCGCTCAGCACAAAGACCTCATCAGGGTCGATAGTGTGAATGGCAATTTTTTGATCGTGCATAATTAGCGGTCCACGTCTGACATAACAAAATCGATACTACCGAGGTATACGATCAAGTCGGATACCAGGCTGCCGCGGATCACCGATGGGATCTGCTGCAGGTGCGGGAAGCTTGGCGTACGCACACGGGTGCGGTAGCTCATGGTGCTGCCATCGCTGGTCAGGTAGTAGCTGTTGATCCCTTTAGTCGCTTCAATCATCTGGAAGGATTCGTTGGCCGGCATGACCGGGCCCCACGAAACTTGCAGGAAGTGCGTGATCAGGGTTTCGATGTGTTGCAGCGTGCGCTCTTTTGGTGGCGGCGTGGTCAGCGGGTGATCCGCTTTGAACGGGCCTTCCGGCATGTTTTTCAGGCACTGTTCCAGAATGCGCAGTGACTGCCACATCTCTTCCATTTTCAGTTGAACGCGGGTGTAGGCATCACTAATGCCTGCGCCAACAGGGATCTCAAAATCGAAGTTTTCATAACCTGAATAGGGACGCCATTTACGCACGTCAAAGTCGAGACCGGTGGCACGTAAGCCAGCACCAGTGGTGCCCCACGCCAGCGCTTCGTCCATGTTATAGGCTGCAACGCCCTGCGAACGGCCCATCAACACGGTATTGCGCAGTGCGGCTTTGTCATACTCTTTCAGACGCTTCGGCATCCAATCGAGGAACTCACGCAGCAGACGCTCCCACCCTTTCGGCAGATCGTGTGCCACACCGCCGATGCGGAACCAGGCTGGGTGCATACGGAAACCGGTAATCGCTTCAACCACGTCATAAATTTTCTGACGGTCGGTGAAGGCGAAGAACACCGGCGTCATGGCGCCCACGTCCTGGATAAAGGTGGAGATGTACAGCAAGTGACTGTTGATACGGAACAGCTCTGACAGCATCACGCGGATCACGTTGACGCGATCCGGCACGGTGATGCCGGCTAATTTTTCCACCGCCAGCACGTAAGGCATCTCGTTCACGCAGCCGCCGAGATATTCGATACGGTCGGTGTACGGAATGTAGCTGTGCCAGGATTGGCGCTCGCCCATCTTTTCAGCACCACGATGGTGGTAACCGACATCCGGCACGCAGTCGACGATCTCTTCGCCATCCAACTGCAGGATGATACGGAAGGCACCGTGTGCTGATGGGTGGTTCGGACCCAGGTTGAGGAACATGAAGTCCTCATTGGTGGTGCTACGCTTCATGCCCCAGTCTTCAGGCTTGAAGGTCAGCGCCTCCATTTCCAGATCTTCTTTCTGTTTGGTCAGTTCGAACGGGTCGAACTCAGTGGCACGCGCCGGGTAATCTTTACGCAGCGGATGGCCTTCCCAGGTCTGCGGCATCATGATGCGCGTCAGGTGCGGGTGACCATTAAAGGTGATACCAAACATCTCCCAGGTTTCGCGCTCATACCAGTTGGCATTGGCGAAGATTTTGGTGATGGTCGGCACATTCAGATCGTTTTCAGACAGCGCCACCTTGAGCATGATGTCGCGGTTGCGTTCAATCGAAAGCAGGTGATAGAAAACGGAGAAATCCGCGGCAGGTAAACCGGCGCGGTGGGTACGTAAACGCTCATCGAAACCGTGCAAGTCATACAGCATGACGTACGGCTTTGGCAGCTTACGCAGGAATTCGACAATTTCCAGTAACTGTTCACGTTTCACCCAGACGACCGGAATACCGGTGCGGGTGGCCTGAACGGTAAAGGCATCCGGCCCAAAACGGTTACGCAGCTCGCCGACCACTGGATCATCCAGATGGTCGCGGGTTTGCCATGCAGGCTGAGCGAGATCTTGCGTGGTTAAATCTGTCATACGTTACTCACCATTCCGGCCTGTAATCAGGCGCTAAAAGAAGGCGTCAGGATGGCGGCGCGCATTAAATTGTGATGTTCTGCTGCGGCCGTTGTGCCATCCGTGTACGGGAAGCTTAGACTTCGTCTGGCGTTCTCAGGTTAGTGACGGCAATACGCTCGCCGCGTTTTCTCTCACGCTCTGGCTGCATATTGGCGCGATAAACGCCCTGATCACCCACCACCCACGACAGTGGACGGCGCTCTTTACCAATCGACTCACGCAGCAGCAGCAGCGCTTGCATGTAAGCTTCAGGACGCGGTGGGCAGCCCGGAATGTACACGTCAACCGGCAGGAATTTATCCACGCCTTGCACCACAGAATAGATGTCGTACATGCCGCCCGAGTTTGCACAAGCACCCATGGAGATCACCCATTTCGGTTCCAGCATCTGGTCATACAAACGCTGAATAACCGGCGCCATTTTGGTAAACGGCGTACCGGCGATCACCATAAAGTCAGCCTGACGTGGGGAGGCGCGCATGACTTCCGCACCAAAACGCGCCACGTCATGCACCGCAGTGAATGACGTGGTCATTTCCACGTAGCAACAGGAAAGACCGAAGTTGTACGGCCAGAGAGAGTTTTTACGACCCCAGTTCACCATGTCATGCAGGGCATGCTCGAGCTTGCCCATATAGACGCTGCGATGAACGTGCTGCTCCAGAGGATCGGTAACAATCTCCTGTTTCTGCAGCGGATAGCGATCGTTATCACCGCCGCCGTTCGGGTCTACGCGTGTCAGCGTGTAGTCCATCTTATTGCCTCGCTTTTACTGCTTATGAGGGTTGGTGTGGTTGTGACTGACCGGAATTGATTTGACCACTACGCGACGACGCGCAGGAGCCCAATCCAGTGCACCGATGCGCACCAGATAAACCAGGCCTGCCAATAGCACCAAAATGAAAATTGCGGCTTCGACAAAGCCGACCCATCCGCTCTCACGGATTGAAGTCGACCAGGCGTATAAATAGAGGGCTTCGACGTCGAAAATAACGAAGAACATCGCAACCAGATAGAATTTAGCGGAGAGGCGAATATGGGTATCACCGACGGATTCGATACCCGATTCAAACGGGGTGTCTTTATGGCGTGCCCGCGCACGACCACCTAACAACCAACCGCCGGTCAACATGAAGGCACACAGGCCAAATGCAATAACAATAAAAACAATAAACGCCCAGTGATGAGCGATCACTTCTGTGGTTGTCGACATACTCTTTGCTTACTCATCAAAAGTGGCGCTGGCATCCTGCACTGTTGCAGCAAACACACCACATGAATTCAAGGGAAGGATAAAAAACCTTGTAAACTATGCTGTCATTATCAAATAAGCAGCAATTTTATGGGGTTTTTTACTCCTTTCTATAACCTTTTGTCAACTTTGACAAAAGCATCCAAACATTAATTAACACCCGTAGCATATTATTAACAAATGAACCCCATCATACCAGCTAAATCGCTTCAGTTTGTGAGGTTAATTTTAGTGTAGCGGGTATTCACATGCATGGATCGTGCATTTAACAATCATATTTTGACAGGTCTTACGGGGATTTCCCCCCCCTTATAGGGGGTATTTTTTTGATCCAGAACACATAATGGTGTTTTTTGCTGTAAAAATCGGCGATTGGTACAGGCAAATGCCCTGGGAAAGATGGCACGGAATGATAAAGAAGTTCCATTTTGAGTAAAAATGGAACAATTATCATTTTTCAGGAAGAGAGGAAAATTATTGGTGGTGAATCGCGTTAGAAAGCGTGAATTAAAATGCATAAAAAAAGCCTTAGCTGATGTTTATCAGTCTAAGGCTCATTTTAATAAGTTTTAACAATTAACTGGTATTCCAACGTGAAGGAATAACCCGCTATTGTTGACCTTACTCTTCGTCATCCAGCAGCAGGGTGCCATCTGGATTTGCCGTCAGATTGTAAGGATCGTTGGTGGACTGCATCGCGTTGAAGATCGCAAGCGCCAACTCGTTATCACTGTCTGGATTACGGCACAGCAGGTACTGAGTATCGGGCAATACCGGCAGCCCTTCAGCCGCACCCATTACACGCAGCTCTGGGCTCATCATCTCAACCGGGCGTGCTGTGACACCCAGACCCGCTTTCACTGCCGCACGCACTGCTGCCAGCGTTGATGCAACATAGGAAATGCGCCATGGGATGCCCGCTTCATTCAGGTGATCGATCGCCATGTCACGGTACGGACTTGGTTCATCCAGCAGTACCAGTGGAATGGCTTCGCCGCGCTGGAAGATATAATCCGCAGCACAGTACCAAAGCGTCGGTGAGGTACGCAGGACCTGATGGGTGAAATTACCAGGACTGGACGTGGTGACAACCAGATCAACCTCACCCTGATTCAGCATTTCCATCATGAACGGGTTGCGTTTGACGCGCACATCAATGGCCAGCTTCGGATAGACCGACGTTACGCGGTTAAGCAGGAACGGCAGAATGGTATCGGAAGTGTCATCGGAGGCGCCGATGGTCAGTACGCCCTGGATGTTGCTGTACATTAAAGAGGTGCACGCTTCGTCATTGAAACGAAGGATCTTTCTGGCGTAGCCTAGCAACTGGATGCCATGCTCCGTCAACAGTTTATTACGTCCATGTCTGGCAAACAGCTCTTTACCTACCAATTGTTCCAGACGTTGCATCTGCTGACTTACTGCGGATTGCGTTCTGCACACTGCTGCAGCCGCCGCCGCAAAAGTATTCAAGTCAGCAACAGCAACAAAAGTACGCAGCAGATCGAGGTCGAGATTCAGTATCGGACGATTTGCATTAGTCATGTTTTTTCTTCACTTATAAGATTTTTTAAAACTACTACCCTGGTGTATTACCCTACTTATCAAATAGATAAGAGGTAATGGTGCTTAATGACAGCCCTGTGTGGAGCTGTCATGGAAAAATCGTGTCAGGCGGATGCCGACGGATACGTCACTCTGTATTCAGAGGAGTGCCGTCTAATAAGACAGAACAACTTCGGGTACGAAGACGTATGTCGCACAGATGCTGGAAGCTGCGTAGTTGTCTAGTTTCCCGCGAAAACGGCCTGCGGGTCAAAAAGAGATAACATCATGTTATGCTGATGCGAAGCGATAAAGTGCATCAAATAATAAATTATACTTAATCATTTTTACGCTTTAAAGGGAAATGTTTTCGATCAAATCATCGCATTTTTTGACCAAACCCCTTTTCCGCCACATCCTGCCACAACAGCGCTCATTTTTTAACCCCCCAGGTTCTTAAACTGCTGCAGCCGCGTTAAAGTTACAGTGTAAATGCTATTTAACCTGCTGCTGTTATCAGAATAGGTCACTTCGCAGCGCTTCATGCTGCCACCTTAAACTGATTAAGAATGCGTGACATTTAATGGCACCAGCGATGGCTGCAACGGCACTGTTTAGTTCTTCGACATCCAACAAGATTTCTTTAACTATTTCATCAGGTCGCTAATGGTTTTTTTTGCAGGATGTAAATAAAAAATTTCTTAATGACCTCCATTACCCATGGATTAGCGGCTTTACAGTGCCAGCACAAACCAGCAGCATTTTATATTACAAAAAAATCAAACAATAGAGTTATTAACCAGATTAACCTTCGCAAACTGCGTTTTACGCCACCCAAGACAGGAATCATTGGCAAACGCGCCAAAACCTTAAGCCGCCCTTCTTTTGTGACAGTGAGAGGAGTAAATTGGGCAGGTTTGATTTTGGTGGCAGGTTAAAGGACTCTGCCCGTTAAGGCGGTAACGATGAATTTTCAAATTGATAAATCCGGCAAGCTGGAAAATGTCTGTTATGACATCCGTGGCCCGGTACTGAAAGAAGCTAAGCGTCTGGAAGAAGAAGGTAATAAAGTTCTCAAACTCAACATCGGCAACCCTGCCCCGTTTGGTTTTGAAGCCCCTGATGAAATTCTGGTTGATGTGATTCGCAACCTGCCGAGTTCGCAAGGCTATTGTGATTCAAAAGGGCTGTATTCGGCGCGTAAAGCGATTATGCAGCACTACCAGGCGCGTGATATGCGCGATGTTACCGTCGAAGATATCTACATTGGTAACGGTGTCTCTGAACTGATTGTGCAGGCGATGCAAGCATTGCTGAACAGTGGTGATGAGATGCTGGTACCTGCGCCAGATTATCCGTTATGGACGGCAGCCGTGTCGCTGTCGAGCGGTAAAGCTGTGCATTATCTGTGTGATGAGTCTGCGGGCTGGTTCCCGGATTTGGACGATATCCGCAGTAAGATCACCCCGCGCACGCGTGGCATCGTCATCATTAACCCGAACAACCCAACGGGTGCGGTGTACAGCAAAGAACTGCTGATGGAAGTGGTGGAGATTGCGCGTCAGCACAACCTGATCATTTTCGCTGACGAAATCTACGACAAGATTTTGTATGACGAGTCACAGCACCATTCGATTGCGGCACTGGCGCCGGATCTGCTGACCGTGACCTTTAATGGCCTGTCTAAAACCTACCGTGTTGCGGGATTCCGTCAGGGTTGGATGGTGTTAAACGGTCCGAAGAAACACGCTAAGGGCTATATCGAAGGGCTGGAGATGCTGGCGTCGATGCGTTTGTGCGCCAACGTGCCTGCTCAGCATGCGATTCAAACGGCGTTAGGTGGCTATCAAAGCATCAGCGAGTTTATTGCACCTGGTGGTCGTTTGTATGAACAGCGCCAACGTGCCTGGGAATTGATCAACGACATTCCGGGCGTCAGCTGCGTGAAACCGCAAGGCGCTTTGTACATGTTCCCGCGCATCGATCCCAAGAAATTCAACATCTTTGACGATCAAAAAATGGTGCTGGATTTCCTGTTACAAGAGAAAGTGCTACTGGTTCAGGGTACCGCCTTTAACTGGCCATGGCCGGATCACGTGCGCATCGTCACCTTGCCACGTGTTGATGATCTGGAAATGGCGATCAATAAATTTGGTCGTTTCCTGCAAGGCTATCGTCAGTAGTCTGACACACTGACCCGCAATGCATGCAGGCAGCAAGTGAATGAATCCAGGTTGCTTACCTGCGTGAGCGACTTGGGTAAGTGAACGCAGCTAACGTACATGCAACCCGAAGTATGAAGGGTATATACTGTTTTCATCTCGGGGAAGGCACTCCTTCCCCGCCGTGAGAACAGGAACCGTCTATGACCCGTAGCCACTTTTTCGCTCATCTCTCCCGTCTTAAACTGATCAATCGCTGGCCATTGATGCGCAACGTTCGCACCGAAAATGTCTCTGAACACAGTCTTCAGGTGGCGATGGTGGCGCATGCGTTGGCCATCATCAAAAACAAAAAATTTAACGGCAATCTCAATGCAGAGCGTATTGCGATGCTGGCGCTGTATCACGATGCCAGTGAAGTGCTGACCGGTGATTTACCCACGCCGGTGAAGTATTACAACGCGCAAATTGCTCATGAGTACAAAAAGATCGAAAAGATCGCTCAGCAGAAGTTGATCGAGATGTTGCCGCCGGAATTGCAGGATGCCTACCGTCCGTTGATTGACGAGCATTTGCATAGCGAGAGTGAACAAGCGGTGGTGAAGCAGGCTGACGCGCTGTGCGCCTACGTGAAATGTCTGGAAGAGCTGTCAGCAGGAAATAACGAGTTTTTGCTTGCTAAGGCACGTCTGGAGAAAACACTGTCACAGCGTCGTTCCCCTGAAATGGATTACTTTGTAGAGATATTCATTCCAAGCTTTAGCCTGTCGCTGGATGAAATTTCGCAGGATACCCCATTATAAAAAACGGGCCGCTATGGCCCGTTCTGTCAGACGTTGGCAGAAAGCGTAAACATGCCGTTTTCTGTAGGTGAAACCACCAGCGGTTCCAGTGTTTTCACCTGCCAGGTCACTTCATTCAGGCGCGGGGCATCCGTGGGGGCATTAACAGCAACCACTGCACTGCGCGCCTCCAGCCCGGCAATAATGCCGGCGGGCGCATCTTCAACCACAACGCATTCCGCTGCAGGCAGTCCCAGGCGTTCAGCACCCAGCAGATACGGCTCCGGGTTCGGTTTACCCAATTTGATGTTTTCTGCGGTAATGAACACTTCCGGCATCGGTAAACCCGCCGCTTTGTGACGCGCGTGAGCGACCGGGATAGATCCTGAGGTCACTATCGCCCAGGGAATCTGCAGTTCGTTGAGTGTGGCGAGCAATGCCTTTGCCCCCGGAATCGCTTGCACGCCCTGCGTGTCTTCTGCTTCTAAACGCTCAAGCCACATAAACTCCGCCTGAATCGCCTCTTCAGACTGGCCTGCCATAAAATGGCGCAGTGAATTGATCGCTGGCTTACCGTGTATGAAGTTCAGGACTTCTTCCGCCGCAAGACCCTGGCGCTCGCCCCACAATGACCATGCGCGGATCACCGCAGGCAACGAATCCACCAACGTACCGTCCAAATCAAACAGAAAACCCCTGTACTCCACGCGTCGCTCCTTATTCAGGCATTGAGAATCTGCGCGATTTCGTTCGCGCTAAGATGATACTGACGCGGACAAGTGTGCCACACCGCCAGCATACGTTGGTATTTTTCCCACATCGGCGTCTGAGCATTGAAGCCGTGAGTTCCAGAATCAAAATGGGTGTAGCGTCCTTCGACGTTCACCATAAAGCGCACATAGCCGAGATAGCGCGCCTCGGTGGCCGCATCAAAGCCGAGAAACGCCAGACGGCGCTCTTCGATACTATTGCCTTCTTTCAGGTTCGACCAGGAGACATGCAGCGCATGGTGCATTTCCATAATATCGATGAGTTGGCGGCAGGTGGCTTCCGTTAGCTCGCCAAACTCTTTGTCGAGTTCGCGCAGTTGCAGGCCGTAGCCCCGTTCGATGATGGTCTGGTAGCGGCGATAGCGCTCCGCATTTTCCGGCTCAAGCATCGCCATCATTTTGTATTGATTGGAGAGGATCAGTCGTTGTGCATGGGTCATTTCCACGTTTCGCTCCCGGGCCATCACGGCCGCTTAAGATTTAAACAATGGATAAATGATTACACAAGGAAAGCGATGCGTGTTTGCCCGCATCACTTTTCTTTGATTTAAACCCGGTTACTGCACACATTCTCTGGCAGTAAAAGGGGATGATCGATCAAAGATCGTCGAGGAAGGTACGGTCGAGTTGTTTGAAGGCGCGCTTCAGCACATCGGCCAGCGCCTGGTAAGTCGGTTTACCATCAACGGGGGCAATCGCTTGTCCCGCTTCTTCCAGTTTTGCGCGCACTTCGTGGAACCAGTGCAGCAACGTCGGCGGCAATGGCGTGATAGAGCGTTTACCCAGCCACCACAATCCCTGCATCGGCAGACTGCAAGCAAACAGTGCGGTGGCAATCGCCGGTCCCAACTGTCCGCCCATGGCGATTTGCCACGTCAGGGTGAATATCGCCAGCGGGGGCATAAAGCGGATGGCAAAACGCGTTGCCGTCACCACGCGGTTTTCCGGGAACATGGGGGCCAGTCGCTTATCGGCTGGCCAGGTCTTCATGTAACGCTGACCGTTCTGGAATAAACCAAACCAGCCGGGATTGCTTGTGTCATTCGCCATGATAGACCTCAACTAATTCTGCAACGATTAAAATAAAATGATAACTACACAACTTTACGTGACATCCTTCAAAAGATTTTGTCTTTGCGGGTGACAGTGGGTATTCTGACGCCGTTTTAGCAACATTACCGGAAGCTTCAGCTCAATAAAAGAGCGGTTTAGAGCCATGTTTCGCTAAGCAGAATTCAAAAATCTGCGTAAAATTACCGAAATTTTTTTGCATGTCGGTCTCTTTTTGACTACCGCATGATGTTAATCATTAATCTACCAGCATTCATGGGCTACGCTGTTAGTCTGATTGCGTTATTTTTAGCCACTCTTTAATCAATAGGTACTTCCATGTCAACGAAGTTAGTACTGGTTCTGAACTGCGGCAGCTCTTCACTTAAGTTTGCCATCCTCAATCCAGCCACCGGTGACGAATATCTGTCAGGTCTGGCGGAGTGTTTCCATTTACCTGAAGCGCGTATCAAATGGAAACTGGAAGGCAGCAAACAAGAAGCGCCTCTCGGCGCAGGTGCAGCGCACAGTGAAGCGCTGAACTTCATTGTTAAAACTATTCTGGCACAAAAACCAGAGCTTTCGGCACAAATCGCTGCAATCGGCCATCGTATCGTTCACGGCGGCGAGCAGCTGACTCAATCGGTGATCATTGATGAATCGGTGATTCAGGGCATTAAAGATGCTTCCTCTTTTGCTCCGCTGCACAACCCGGCGCATCTGATCGGTATCGACGAAGCACTGAAGAACTTCCCTCATCTGTCAGATAAGAATGTGGCGGTTTTTGATACGGCATTCCATCAGACTATGCCGGAAGAGTCATATCTTTATGCCCTGCCGTACAAACTGTACAAAGAGCACGGCGTTCGTCGCTACGGCGCACACGGCACCAGCCACTACTACGTGACGCAGGAAGCCGCCAAAATGCTGAACAAGCCAGTTAATGAACTGAATATCATTACTTGCCACCTCGGCAACGGCGGTTCAGTCTCTGCAATCCGTAACGGCCAGTGCGTCGATACTTCTATGGGTTTGACGCCGCTGGAAGGTCTGGTGATGGGCACCCGCAGTGGTGATATCGACCCGGCTATCGTGTTCTTTCTGCATGACACCCTCGGTATGAGTGTGGATGCAATCAATAAACTGCTGACCAAAGAGTCTGGTCTGCTGGGTCTGACCGAAGTCACCAGTGACTGCCGCTATGTTGAAGACAACTACGCGACCAAGGAAGATGCCAAGCGTGCGATGGACGTGTTCTGCCATCGTCTGGCGAAATACATCGGCAGCTACACCGCGCTGATGGAAGGTCGTCTGGATGCCGTGGTGTTCACCGGTGGTATCGGTGAGAACGCGGCGATGGTGCGTGAGCTGGCGCTGGCGAAACTGGGTCTGCTGGGCTTTGAAGTGGATCACGAACGTAACCTCGCGGCCCGCTTCGGTAAGTCTGGCTTTATCAACAAAGAGGGCACCCGCCCGGCCGTGGTGATCCCAACCAACGAAGAGTTGGTTATCGCCCAGGACGCCGCGCGTCTGACCGCCTAAATACACTTCTCTCCGTCAGCTCAGGCTGACGGAGTTGTTTTGGCTAGTCTGCAACACCTGAGAGGTTTTTATAGTGTCACGTACAATCATGCTCATCCCTACCGGCACCAGCGTCGGCCTGACCAGCGTCAGCCTCGGCGTGATTCGTGCCATGGAGCGCAAAGGCGTTCGCCTGAGCGTGTTCAAGCCGATTGCCCAGCCACGTGCTGGCGGCGATGCGCCCGATCAGACCACCACCATCATTCGTAAGAACTCCGCAATCCCTGCCGCTGAACCGCTGCAGATGTCACGCGTTGAGTCACTGTTGGGTTCGAACCAGCAAGACGTGTTGATGGAAGAGATCATTGCTAACTACCACGCTAATGCGCAAGACGCAGAAGTGGTGTTGGTTGAAGGACTGGTGCCAACCCGTAAGCATCAGTTTGCCTCTTCACTGAACTATGAAATCGCCAAGACCCTGAATGCGGAAATCGTGTTCGTGACGGCACTGGGCAATGATTCGCCTGCGCAGTTGAAAGAGCGCATTGAATTAACGCAAAGCAGCTTTGGCGGCAGTAAGAACAAAAACATCACCGGCGTGATCATTAATAAACTGAATGCGCCAGTGGATGAGCAGGGTCGTACGCGCCCTGACCTGTCTGAAATTTTCGATGATTCGACGAAAGCAAATATTGCCAATATCGATCCTAAGCAGCTGTTTGCTAACAGCCCATTGCCGATTTTGGGTTGTGTGCCGTGGAGTTTCGATCTGATCGCCACGCGTGCCATCGATATGTGCCGTCATCTGAATGCAGAGATCATTAACGAAGGTGAGATCCAGACCCGCCGCGTGAAATCGGTGACGTTCTGCGCACGTAGCATTCCGCATATGCTGGAGCACTTCCGTCCGGGTTCACTGCTGGTGACATCGGCCGATCGTCCAGACGTGCTGGTTGCAGCTTGTCTCGCCGCCATGAACGGTATTGAGATCGGTGCTGTGTTGCTGACCGGTGGTTATCAGATTGAAGCACCAATTGCGCGTCTGTGCGAGCGTGCCTTCCAGACTGGCCTGCCGGTGTTTATGGTGAAAACCAATACCTGGCAGACCTCACTGAGCCTGCAGAGCTTTAATCTGGAAGTGCCTGCAGATGATACCCAGCGCATTGAGAAGGTGCAGGAGTATGTGGCCAGCTTTATCGATGCCGATTGGGTGGAATCACTCACTGCGACTTCCGAACGTAGCCGTCGTCTGTCTCCACCAGCCTTCCGTTATCAACTGACCGAGCTGGCACGTAAAGCAGGCAAACGCATTGTGCTGCCAGAAGGCGACGAGCCACGTACCGTGAAAGCCGCTGCGATTTGTGCCGAGCGTGGCATTGCATCTTGTGTACTGTTGGGTAACCCGGATGAGATCCAGCGTGTGGCTGCCGCTCAGGGTGTGGTGCTGGGTGAAGGTATTGAGATTGTCGATCCAGAAGTGGTGCGCGAGAATTATGTGCCACGTTTGGTTGAACTGCGTAAGAGCAAGGGCATGACCGAAGTGGTCGCGCAGGAGCAGCTGGAAGATAACGTGATGCTCGGCACCATGATGCTGGAGCGCGGTGAAGTGGACGGTTTGGTGTCAGGTGCTGTTCATACCACCGCCAATACCATTCGTCCGCCGTTGCAGTTGATCAAGACCGCGCCAAACAGTTCACTGGTGTCTTCCGTGTTCTTTATGCTGCTGCCTGAGCAGGTGCTGGTGTACGGTGACTGCGCGATTAACCCGGATCCGAATCCAGAACAGCTGGCAGAGATCGCGATTCAGTCTGCGGATTCCGCCAAAGCCTTTGGTATCGATCCACGCGTGGCGATGATTTCCTACTCAACCGGTAACTCCGGTGCGGGTAGCGACGTTGAGAAGGTACGCGAAGCGACGCGTATCGCGCAGGAGAAACGTCCTGATCTGGTGATCGATGGTCCGTTGCAGTATGACGCTGCGATTATGGAAGATGTCGCGAAGTCGAAAGCACCAAACTCTGCCGTTGCAGGCCGTGCGACCGTGTTTATCTTCCCGGATCTGAACACCGGCAATACCACTTATAAAGCGGTACAGCGTTCGGCAGACCTGATTTCTATCGGGCCGATGTTGCAAGGTATGCGTAAGCCGGTGAACGATTTGTCACGTGGCGCATTGGTGGATGACATTGTTTATACCATCGCACTGACCGCGATTCAGTCACAGCAGGCGGAAGGCTAATTTCTTTTTCTTGCCGCTGAATGTGGAGAGCATGAGGGTTAGACCTTGTGCTCTTTTTTTTGTTTTAAGATTGGTGGGTGGTGAAGGCTGGGTGCAGTTGTTGCTGAGGGGTGGGTGTAGTTGTTGCTGTGGGCTGGGTGCTGTTGTTGCTCTGGGCTGGGTGCAATTGTCGCTGTGGGCTGGGTGCTATTGTTGCTGTGGGCTGGGTGCAATTGTCGCTGAATGCCCGGTGTAAACGACAGGGAAGGCCAGTCCGATCGCGAAGGATTAACGCATCCCTGCAGATCGGCCGCGCCGTCCATGGCGCGGACGCTTCGCTCTTCGCACTGGCCTTCCCTGTCTTTCAAACTTGATCATCGCTTTAGGGGTGCATACCTCTACATTCTTACTGTTTGTCAGGGAGGATTTGTCGTGCGTTCAGTGAGCACTCTTCTTCCCTGCCCTTCAAACTTCATCATCGCTTTAGGGGTGCATACCTCTACATTCTTACTGTTTGTCAGGGGAGAATTTATCGTGCGTTTCAGTGGGCACTCTTCTTCCCTGCCCTTCACACTTCATCATCACTTTTGTGGTGCACACCTCAGCATTCTTACTGTTTGTCAGAGTGGTTCACTGGCAAAAAAACATCCTGACGATCACACTGATCTCAGGCTCCCGTGAATTGCGAGGTGAATGATGAGCAACAGTGATGTGCACCGTCGTCGATTGAAGGCCACGCCGCGCGGTGTGGGTGTGATGTGTGATTTTTATGCGGTGAAGGCGAAAAATGCCACGGTGTGGGATCAGAATGGGCGCGAATACACTGACTTCGCGGCAGGCATTGCGGTGCTGAATACCGGGCATCGTCATCCGAAAGTGATGGCGGCCGTGCAGCAGCAGCTGGATAGCTTTACCCATACCGCGTTTCAGGTTATCCCTTACGAGAATTATATTCATCTCGCTGAGCGGCTTAACCAGCGCGTGCCCATTAGTGGCGAGGTGAAAACCACCTTCTTTTCCAGCGGTGCAGAAGCGGTAGAGAATGCGGTGAAGATTGCCCGCGCGGCGACGGGCCGTCCCGGCATTATTGCGTTCACAGGCGCATTCCACGGGCGCACCCATATGACGATGTCACTGACGGGTAAGGTCGTGCCTTACAAAACCGGCTTTGGGCCGTTTGCCGGTTCGGTATTTCACGCCCTGTATCCTAATGCGCTGCACAACGTGAGCGTACATCAGGCATTAGAGAGTCTGGAAGCGATTTTCCGCAGTGATATCAGCCCACAGCAGGTGGCGTCGATCATTTTCGAACCCGTGCAGGGCGAAGGCGGTTTTTATATTGCGCCACCAGCGTTTGTATCTGCTTTACGTGCCTTATGCGATCGTCACGGCATTTTGTTAATCGCCGATGAGATTCAGAGCGGTTTTGCACGCACCGGCAAGCTGTTCGCCAGTGAGTATTACGATGTGCAGCCAGATTTGATCACCATGGCAAAAAGTCTGGCGGGCGGGTTTCCGTTATCAGCGGTCTCCGGGCGTGCCGAAGTGATGGATGCACCCGAGCCGGGCGGTTTGGGCGGCACCTATGCGGGCAGTCCACCCGCGATAGCGGCAGCACATGCGGTGCTGGATATCATTGAGGAGGAGCAGTTGTGCGCTCGCGCTAACCAACTGGGCGAACAGCTCAGTGCTACCTTGCGCGATGCAGGCTGTCAGTCACTCGCGGAAGTGCGCGGTTACGGTTCGATGATCGCAGCAGAGTTTCAGGATGCTTCAGGCCGTCCATCAGCCGAAATCACCAAAGCGATTCAGTTAAAGGCACTGGCAGCAGGGCTGATTTTGCTGACCTGCGGCGTGCACAGTAATGTGATCCGATTCCTTTACCCGCTGACGATTCCGCAGCCACAGTTTGATAAGGCACTGCAACTGCTCAAAGACATTTTACGTGAGCATTAGAAATAACAAAGGCGCCGTTGGGCGCCTTGTTCGAACGTCGCGGGAATCAGGATTCGCTGCTCTGCTTGCGACGCGCGGCATCGCTGTTGCGGCTCAGCCACAGTGATACGGCTTTGAGCGAGTCGTCGGTGAATTCATCGCAGCGTGCAGTGATCTCTTCTGGCGTCATCCAGAACACTTCATCCACTTCTTCTTCCTGCATGGCGAATGGGCCATGTGACACACAGCTGAACAATCCACCCCAGACGCGGCAGTGCTCATCTTCGAAGTAGAATTTACCATGCTCGGCAAACGGCACTGCGGCGATCCCTAACTCTTCTTCCGCTTCACGGCGGGCAGATTCCAGCATGTCTTCACCACTCTGCACTACGCCACCGGCGGTCGCATCGAGCATACCCGGCATGAAGTCTTTGATTTCAGTACGACGCTGCACCAGAATTTTGCCCATACCATCATGTACCACGATGTAGGTCGCACGATGACGCAAATTCTGCGCACGCATCTGCGCACGGCTGGCCTGCGCAATGACTTCGTTCTCTTCACTAACGATATCAACCCACTCGATACCGCTATCTGCCGTTTGATCCACCATCCGTAACCCTTTTCTGTTTTCGGCGTGCCCAGCACGCGCCTGTTTGCGATGCCTTATTAGAATGAGCGGTAAGGTAAAGCGTTCTTTTCGCCTCCGCAAGGCTCTTCGTGCTTAGCGCGATTTACCCGATTCGGCCAGCCACAATTGCACTGACGCACGTTGCCACTGAAACTCGGCGTAATGCTGCAATTTCACCGGTAACGTGTCGCCATGCAGTGCCAGGCGGTTAATCATCACTGCCAAATCGGTGTCGGTAATCGACCATTCACCAAACAGGTTTTGTTGTCCATCCGGAAGCAGACGCTGAACCGCCGCGATCAATTTGCTTGCCGCCTGCTCGCCTGCCGGGGTTAATGGCGCAAAGCGCTCGCCGGCAAACAGCACTTCCGTCGGACGCTCAGCACGCAGCGCCATTAAATCACTGCGCAACCACGCCTGCACTTCACGCGCGTGCGCACGCTTTTCACGATCGCGTGGATAGAGACGCTCAAATTCAGGGGCCGGAAAACGCTCTTCGAGGTATTCAGCAATCGCTGAAGATTCATTGAGCACCAGATCATCAATCTGCAGCGTAGGTACGCGACACGTCAGCGACAGCGCGCGGTAGTCATCATCAAGCTGGGCGTTTTGCGCCAGGTCCACGCGCTTTAGGGTGAAAGGAATGCCTTTCTCGGTGAGTGCAACGTAGACAGACATGGCGTAAGGGCTGAAAAAGGATGCATCGGACCACAAGGTGATGGATGGATAGTTCATCGGCTGCCTCAATAAGCATCAGGTGTGCTTTCTATTTACCGATTTTTATTTGTTAAGGCAATGGTGTGCTGGTCGGATCTTTGACCTTAAGACCAACACAAACTTTCCCTTTTTCTTCATTAGCGTAAGCGCTGTCACGCTATCCGTGCGCTTCTCTTCTATGATCAGTCTGAGCAGAAAATAAATTACAAGGAGGCTCAGCATGCACCTGCTTATTACCGGTGGCACAGGTTTGATAGGCCGCCATCTGATACCGCGCCTGCTGTTGCTCGGGCATCAGGTGAACGTCGTCACCCGAGATGTCGCGGCGGCACGGGACAAACTGGATCCTCGCGTTTCGCTATGGTCCGGTATCAATCAGCAAACCGATCTCGACAGTATTGATGGCGTGATTAATCTGGCGGGCGAACCGATCGCGGATAAGCGCTGGACCGAACAACAGAAGCAGCGGCTATGTGAAAGTCGCTGGCAAATGACAGAGCAAATCGTTTCACTGATCCATGCCAGCAGCAACCCACCGCATTTTTTAATCTCAGGTTCCGCAACCGGCTTTTATGGTGATACCGGCGATTTGGTATTAACGGAAGACGATCCCGGTCACGATGAGTTCACTCATGCCCTGTGTGCACGTTGGGAACAGCTGGCGCTTAATGCACAGAGCGATCGCACCCGCGTTTGCTTATTACGTACTGGCGTAGTGTTGGCAGAGGAAGGCGGCGCGCTGGCAAAAATGAAGCTGCCGTTCAAACTGGGCGTCGGCGGTCCAATTGGCAGTGGTAAGCAGTATCTGCCGTGGATTCACATTGACGATCTGGTTAACGCGATCATCTGGCTGATCGACAATAACGACCTAAGCGGACCGTTCAATATGGTTGCGCCTTATGCGGTGCGCAATGAGCAGTTCGCCGCCACTCTCGGCCACGTGATGCATCGACCGGCGTTTATGCGCACGCCTGCCAGTGCGATTAAATTGATGATGGGTGAATCCGCGGTATTGGTGCTTGGTGGACAACACGTGTTACCGAAACGGCTGGAGGAGTCGGGTTTTGGCTTCCGTTGGTATGATCTGCAGGAAGCGCTACAGGATGTGGTCTGATAAACAGACGGCGGCCCTGGGCCGCCGTTTTTCCATTAGCTACGCTGCTCCGCGACTCGCGATTTCACCGCCCTCTGCTCTCGGGTATGCCCCGGCTGCGGCACGCGAATAATAAATGTCAGCACGCCCGCAAACACATACAGCGCGGTGTAAGCCCATACCACCCCGACAATATCAAAGAACGGCAACATCACTGAAGCGATGGCTGGTGCCACGAAATTGCTCAGGCCCGCCGACAAGTTGTAGATCGAGACGGCGGCACCTTTGTGATGCGGCTCCAGCGTCGGGAACACCGCCGTCATCGGCACAAACGCCGCCACAAAGATCCCCAGCATCACTGCCGGAATCAGCGCCACCCAGAAGTTGTGACCGGCATACAGCGGCAGGTAGTAAAACATCAGGCTGGAAATCGCCATTCCCAAACAACCGAACCAGCGTACCTGACGGATCCAGCCTAGCTTCTCACCGGTGATGCCCCAGAAGATGTTGGTGAAGATGGTGACGAAGAAGAACACCGCCCAGATCTGCAGCCATTCAGAGATGGTGAAGCCGAGACGATCAACAAACAGCAGTGGCATGATGATGGCAAAACCAAATAGCGACAGCGTGTTGATGATGCGAATCAGGCAGGCATAAAACACGTGCTGATTCGTGAACAGGATGGTCACGGCCCGCGACATCTCGGTCATTTTGTCACGCATCGGCAAATTCACACGTGAGCGATCCACCGGCACGTTGCGCAGACTGAAGTACGCCAGAATTCCACCACAGGCCACCCAGATAATCGCCAGCCACAGCGTCCCGGTTTCCCCCAGCATCGGAATGGTCAGGCTTGGCAAATAGCTGCCGACCACGCCGATGCCGACGGAATACATTGCCCAGAACCAGCCGGTTGCTGCTGCCAGTTTCTCACGTGGCAAGACCTGCACCAGCATCATCATGAACGAGTAGATAAACAGCGGATAAGCCAGCCCGCGGATGCCGTAGAACAGCACCATCAGCGGATAGTTGCGCAGACCAAGCCCCAGCGACATAAACAGCGCATGCATCACGATCCACAGCACAAAGCCAATCATCATCGCGCGCTGCGGGGTGATCAGCTCAGCCACCACGCCCGACGCCCAGGCCGCCAGCGCCGCCGCTAAACCATAGAAAGTAAACACCACCGCAGATTGCGCAGGTGTAAAGCCCATGTCGGTGATATGGCGCGACAGAAACGCCATTTCAAAGCCATCACCCGCCATGAAAATCGCGATAGCGAGGAAGCCCCAGAACATCTTTTTCGGTAAGCCAAACCAGTATTCGTTCGATTGCATCACCATCACCTTCTGTTTGGTAAGCCGTTATGCAGGCAGCAAGCTGCGCACCTGTTGTTGTTGGATGTAGAGTTCGCGGAACAGACGCAGCCGCTTTTGCAGCACCGCACCGCGCGTCACGTCCGGTTGGTAGCGCGCCTGTATCGCCGGTTTCAGACACACCTCATTCTCAAGACCGCCATCCGCCAGCCACGCTAAACGCGCGGCGCCCAGTGCACCGGATGCGCTGGCCGGGTGGGTGACGATAGGCAGTTGCAGCACATCGGCAATTAGCTGTGCCCACAGCGTGCTACGCGCACCACCGCCGGTCAGGCTGCATTGCTGAATGTGATGCTGAGCGTCACCGAGCACGGCTAACCCATCCGCCAGCCCAAATGCCACACCTTCGATCACCGCATAGCCCAGCAAGGCACGCGGCGTTTCATGGCGTAGATTGAAGAAAGAACCGGAGGCGTCAGGATCGTTATGCGGTGTACGCTCGCCTGACAGATAAGGCAGGAAAACCGGTGCGCGGCGCAGTTGTTCATCACTGAGCTGTGCCATCTCCTCCATCAGTTGGCTTTCGCTTACCGACAGCAGATTGCACAGCCAGCGCAGACAACTGGCGGCGCTGAGCATCACACTCATCTGATGCCAGCGGCCCGGTAACGCATGGCAGAATGCATGCACCCCAGATTGAGGATCGGCCTGTAAGCGATCGTTCACCACGAAGATCACGCCGGACGTGCCCAATGAGATAAAGGCATCACCGGGATTGACCGCACCCACACCGACCGCTGAAGCGGCATTGTCACCACCACCACCGGCCACCGTCACCGAAGTGGATAAGCCCCACTCGCTCGCGAGTGCCGCTTGCAAGCGGCCACTCACCGCGCTGCCTTCTACCAGCTCAGGCATCTGCGCGCGCGTCAGGCCCGTTATTCCCAGCAGTTCATCAGACCAATCACGCTGCGCCACATCCAGCCACAACGTGCCGGCAGCATCGGAAGGTTCACTGACAAAGCGCCCGGTAAGACGCCAGCGCAGGTAATCTTTTGGCAGCAAAACCTTATCGATGCGGCTGAAGATTGCTGGCTCATGCTCAGCCACCCAGCGCAGTTTCGGCGCAGTGAAGCCGGGCATGATCATGTTGCCGCTGATCGCCATCATCTGCGGATAGCATTTACGCAGCACATCACACTGCGGCGCACTGCGCGTGTCGTTCCACAAGATGCATGGACGCAACACCTTGCCGTCCGCATCCAGCAGTACAGCGCCATGCATCTGACCGGATAAGCCGATGGCACGGATCGCGGCCCACGCATCAGGGGATTGATGACGTAATCCCGCCAGCACTTCAGTGCAGGCTTGCCACCAGCGTTCGGGATCCTGTTCTGCCCATTGGGGATGTGGGCGCTGCACAGCTAGCGTGGCGTGCTGAGACGCCACAATCTCGCCGTGTGTATTAACGATCAGCGCTTTAAGTTCTGAGGTGCCGATATCGATGCCGAGATACATGATTACACCGCCGCCAGTTCTGGCTGTTTGAGCCACTGCTGCAAACTTTCAACACGACGGGTCACCAGCGCGTGAAACGCCTTATCGTTGGCCAGTTCCGCAAACAGCGCGCTGTCACTCAGGAAGGCCTTCAGCGGATCGGCACTGGCGAACTGGTTACGCAGCGCATCGGCCTGTAGCGCACCATCCTGATAGGAATACGGCAGATCGTCATTGGCCCAGCGCTGCATGAACAGGAAGAACAGTGCCGGAATCACCGCTGTTGCACTGGGCTGCGCACCGTGCTGGTAGCACTCTTGCAGGGTTGGCGTCACCATGCCGGGAATTTTGGACAGGCCATCAGCGCCCACGCGCTGGTTGGTGTCTTTGATGTATGGATTGCTAAAGCGGGCCAGCACCACGTCGCGGTAATCGGCTAAATCAAGCGGGCTGGGCGACAGAGAGGGAATGACATCCTGGGTGACATAGTCGTGCGCCAGTTGATAAATCGCCGGATGACGCGTGCTGTCATCGATATAGTTCAGACCAATCAGCGTGCCCGCCCAGGCAATCGCGGCATGTGTCGCATTGAGGATGCGGATTTTCGCATCTTCCCACGGCAGCACCGATTCGACCAGCTCAACGCCGACTTTTTCCAGCGCGGGGCGACCGGCAATAAAGTCATCCTCAATCACCCACTGAATAAAGGATTCCGCCATCACCGCTGCCCCATCCTGTTTGCCGGTTGCGGCTTGCACGCGCTCCGCCACATCCGGCGTAGGGCGCGGTGTGATGCGATCGACCATGGTATTCGGTGAAGTGGTCTGCGTGCGCACCCAATCTGCCAGCGCGGTATCGCCTTTGGCGGCAAGGAAGGCGAGGAACCCCTCACGGAAACGCTCGCCGTTATGGCGCAGGTTGTCACAGTTCAGCAGTGTGACCGGCGCGCCACCTTGTGCAACACGCGCTGTCAGGATGCGGCTGAGTGCGCCATAAATAGTGCGGATGTCGCCACCCAGATCGGCCTTCACGTCTGCCTGATTGAGATCCAATTTAAATTCAGGTGTCAGGTAGTAGCCCGCTTCAGTCACGGTAAAGCCAATTACACGGGTTTGCGGATTGGCCCCCTGCTCAACCAGCGCGCTAATTTCACTGTCCCACGGCAAGATTTTGCGCAGCGAGGTGATGGTTTCGTAATCGCGCTCACCTTCTGGCGTCACGGTTTCCAGCACATATTCGCCATTCTGCGCCGCGAGCTGATTGAGCAACGGCACCGCGTCATTGCGAATATTGCCGAGCGCGATGCTCCAGCTTTCGTCCCCCTGCTCGCGCAGTTTATGCAGATACCACGCCTGATGTGCCCGATGGAAAGATCCCGCGCCGATGTGCATCCACACTGATTGATTGGTCATAATCGCCTCAATTAAACATTTGCCACAAGACAGGGCATTTGCCCGATGACAGGTAGCATAGTGTGCGTGGCGAGGATCGTTCTGCGAGCCTTATCACAAATAATACATTTGCTCTTTTTTAGGGCTTTTGCTCAGTTAGTGCTTTTCGTAAAACACGCGCTAAGATGTCGCATCAGTTTTGACGGAACAGCGTGATGAGCAGAGAAGAGAAAAAGCAGGAGCTGGCCGCACGTGCCGCGTGGATGTACTACGTTGCAGGCGTCACGCAGCAAGAGATTGCGCAGGCATTGGGATTGTCACGCCAGGTGGCGCAGCGTCTGGTCTCCAGCGCACGCGAGATGGGCATGGTGAGCGTAAAAATCGATCATCCCGTCACCCACTGTTTGCAGCTGGCGCGCGAGGTGCAGGAGAAATTTGGTCTGGATCTGTGCCGCGTGGTGCCATCGGCCAATCTGAATGATGACGCCATTCAACAAATGCTGGCGGTGGAAGGCGCGGCGGTGATGTCACAGTTCATCAATGAGGAAACGCCGCAGGTGTTTGGCATTGGTTCGGGCAAGACTCTACGCTCAATGATCGATGCATTGCCGTGGGTGGATCGTCCGCAGCATCAGTGCGTTTCGATGATTGGGGCGATTGCACGCGATGATTCCGGTACACGCTACGATGTGCCGTTGAAAATGGCCGAAAAGATGCAGGGCAAATATTTCTTCATTCCTGCGCCGCTGTACGCCGACACACCACAAGATAAAGCGATGTGGGTGCAGCATCAGGTGTATCAGCGCGTCACCGATCGCGCATTGCAGGCGGACGTGGCTTTTGTGGGGATTGGGGAAGTGATGCCGGGTTGTCCGTTAAATGCCGAAGGATTTATCACCGATGCACAGGTTGAGGCACTGAATGCACGCGGCGTGGTGGGCGAAATGCTCGGTCACTTTTTCAATCAGCAAGGTGAGCGCGTGTGGGGCGAAACCGATGAGCTACTGACCAGCGTATTGCTGGAGAGCCAGACACAGCGCAAGATTATTGGTTTTTCCGGCAGCGAGCGTAAGTACCCGGCGATTCGGGCTGCCTTGCAGGGCGGCTGGGTATCGGGACTGGTAACCGATGAAGATACGGCGTTGAGGTTACTGCGGGAGTGAGTTTTCAGCGCCTGCTCAGGAAGCGGGGGGCAGATCGTAAAGACGGCATAAACCATCCCTGGGCCTCAGCCCGCGCCATCCCTGGCGCGGGATGCTTTACTCCTCTGCCCCCGCTTCCATCGCCTTAACCATCGTGCAAAATTTACTTCAGCGATCCTGACAGGAACTGCTGCAAACGTGGGCTTTTCGGGTTGCCGAAAAGCTCATCTGGCGAGCCCTGCTCTTCAATCTTGCCCTGATGCAGGAAAATCACGTGATTGGAAACATGACGAGCAAACTCCATCTCATGCGTCACCACCACCATGGTTTTACCCTCTTCAGCCAGTTTCTGCATGATGCGCAGCACTTCGCCGACTAACTCGGGATCGAGCGCAGAAGTCGGTTCATCAAATAACAGCACTTCCGGCTCCATCGCCAGGGCGCGGGCAATGGACACACGCTGCTGCTGACCGCCTGAAAGATGCACCGGATATTTAGCACGCGCACGCTCATCAATGCCGACTTTATCCAGATATTTAATCGCACGCTCACGCGCTTCGGCTTTGCTCAGCCCCAGCACCTGGATTGGCGCTTCGGTGACGTTATCCAGCACCGTCATATGGCTCCACAAATTAAAGTGCTGGAACACCATAGTCAGACGAGTGCGCAGTGAACGCAGCTGCTCTTTGTTGGACACTTTCAGCTGTCCATCGGTATCGCGCACCAGATTGATTTGCTCGTTGTTAACCGAAATGGTGCCTTCGCTCGGCTTTTCGAGGAAGTTAATGCAGCGTAAGAAGGTACTTTTCCCGGAACCGGACGAGCCAATAATGCTGATCACATCGCCGGCGTTCGCCTGCAGTGATACGCCTTTCAAAACTTCATGTTCACCGTAACGCTTGTGCAGTTCGGTAACGCTTAATTTGTTGTCAGCCATAGTGATACTCAATGCGATGAAGAAGGTTTCACGTGCGCCAGGAAGCGGCGTTCCGCCTTGCGGAACAGGCTAATCAGCACGTAAGAGATAATCAGATACAGCACCGCAGCGATGCCAAACGCGGTAAACGGCTGGTAGGTCGCCGAGTTAATATCACGCGCGATTTTCAACAGATCTGGCACCGTGGCAGTAAATGCCAGCGCGGTGGAGTGCAGCATTAGGATCACTTCATTACTGTAGGCTGGCAGCGCGGTACGCAGCGCCGACGGTAGTATGATGCAGCGATACATTTTAAACGGGGAGAAACCGTAAGCGCGTGCCGCTTCAATTTCGCCATGGGGAACCGCGCGAATGGCCCCGGCAAAAATTTCGGTGGTGTAAGCGCAGGTGTTCAGCGTAAAGGCCAGCAGCGTACAGTTCAGGCCGCTGCGGAAGAAGGCATTCAGCAGCTCCGATCCTTTCACCACTTCCAGCGTATACATGCCGGAATAGAATACCAGCAGCTGGACATACAGCGGCGTACCACGGAAGACATAGGTGAACAGCCAGACGGGCGTTGAGATATAACGATTTGGCGATACACGCGCAATCGCCAGCAACACCGCCATACAACCACCGATCACCACGGAAAGAATTAACAACCACAACGTAATGGCGACGCCGGTAAAACGGTAACCATCTGTCCAGAGCAGCTGTTTCCAATACTCCTGAATAATATCGATCATAGCTCTGCCCTTTTCACACCCACCGTGTAGCGGCGTTCAAGCCACCACAGCACGCCGTTCGACAGCGTGGTAAACACCAGATAAATCACCCCCGCGACGATCGCGAAGTAGAACGGCTGCCAGGTACTTTTACCCGCCAGCTGCGTGGCTTTCACCACGTCTTCCAGCCCCAGCAGCGACACCAGCGCTGTGGCTTTGAGAATCACCTGCCAGTTATTGCCAATACCTGGTAACGCAAAACGCATCATCGCCGGGAACAAAATACGACGGAAAGTTTGCGAACCGGTGAAACCGAAAGCGGTAGCCGCTTCAATCTGCCCTTTTGGCACAGCGAGGAAAGCACCCCGGAAGGTTTCAGTGAAATAGGCACCATAGATGAAGCCAAGTGTGATGATACCGGCCACCATCGGATCGATATCAAACTGCGCCATGCCCAGCGCATCAGTGACCGTATTGAGAGCGATTTGCAGACCGTAGAAGATCAGCAACATCAAAACCAGATCAGGTACACCGCGGATTAAGGTGGTGTAGCCTTCAGCAATCATCACCAGCAGGCGACTGCGAGAGAGTTTGGCGCCAGCGCCCATTAAGCCAAGCACTAAGGCAAGCACCACGGAGCTGAGTGCCAGCTCAAGGGTCACCAGGGTGCCTTTTAGGATTACTTCAGAATAGCCATACAGCATGGGTTCGATCCTGTCGTGAGGGAAAATAACAAACGCTGCCCAACTAACGGACAGTCCTGACCAGGATTTGAATCACAGGGTAGATGGCGGCAAGCGTATGAACCCCGGGAGTTTACATAAGTAAGCGCCCGGAGTGAATAGTTATGACCAACCCTGCTGCAAATCAATCATCAAGGTCAGAAAACAGGACAATTAATCGCCGTACACGTTGAAATCAAAGTACTTCTTCGCAATCTTGTCGTAGGTGCCATCTTTACGCATGGCATCGAACGCTTTGTCGATGGCTGCTTTCAGATCGGCATCGTCTTTGCGCAAACCCATACCAGTACCGACACCAAAGATTTTGTCATCTTTAACCGCTGGACCGGCAAACGCATAGTTTTTGCCCACTGGCTGTTTTAGGAAGCCCTCGCTCGCCTGCACTTCATCCTGGAAAGCCGCATCGATACGACCTGCATCCAGATCCTGATACACCAGATCCTGGTTGGCGTATGGCGTTACAGTGACACCCTTAGGACGCCAGTTTTCGTTGGCGTAGGTTTCCTGAGTGGTGCCCTGCAGCAAACCAATGTTTTTACCTTTCAGCGATTCGATGGTCGGTTGCAGGCTGGAACCTTTCTTCGCCACTAAACGCGCATTGGCGGCGTAAAGTTTTTCAGAGAAGGCGATCTCTTCCTGACGTTTCTCGGTGATGGAGAGAGAAGAGATGATAGCGTCGATCTTCTTCGCTTTCAGCGACGGGATCAGTGCATCAAAATCACTTTCCACATAAGTACATTTGGTCTCGATACGCTTACAGATTTCGTTCGCCAGATCGATGTCAAAGCCGACTAACTGGCCTTGCGCATTCTTGGATTCAAACGGCGGGTAGGTCGGGTCTGTCCCGATGCGCAGCGTTTTTGGTACCGCAGCGAACACGCTCGCAGCGCTGGACATGGCCAGCATCAGGGAAAGAGCCAGAACTCGCTTTTTCATAGGTAACCCTCAAGTGAAGTGCTTATTGTTATATGGTCGTGATGTGTGTTTGCGCTGAATGATTTGCAGGTTTCATGCCAGTTATGCAAAACGGCGAAAGCGTGCTCAGGCGCACTAAATACCGCGCCCTTCAGGGGCGCAAGCACTTAGTTTGTGAGGGAAATATAACAGCGACGTGAGGAAGAAAAAGCGACATTGTTAACTTTTGGTGCACAAGATGCACGAAGAGTGATCGGGCACGCGAAATTGCACACAGTTAGTGCAAAATTGCACCATTATGCGCCATGCCAACGGGTAAACAGGTCTTGCGGCAGCTCAATATCAAATTGATCAATGACGCGATTGACGGTTTGATCGACCAGATCTTCAATTTTTTGTGGGCGGTGATAAAAAGCGGGCACCGGCGGCATGATCAGTGCGCCCAATTCCGCGGCCGTGGTCATCATGCGTAAATGCCCAAGATGCAGCGGCGTTTCGCGCACGCACAGGACCAGTTTACGCTGCTCCTTCAGCACCACATCGGCGGCGCGCGTCAGCAAACTATCACTGTAGCTGTGCACGATGCCGGAAAGGGTTTTCATTGAACAGGGTAAAATCACCATGCCAAGTGTCTTGAAGGAACCTGATGAGATGCTGGCAGCGATATCACGTACGTCATGCACCACATCAGCCAGTGCTTGCACATCACGCAGGCTGTAATCCGTTTCCAGCGATAACGTCTGACGCGCAGCCGGACTGATCACCAAATGGGTTTCCACATCGGCCAAAGGTTGCAGCACTTGCAACAATCGCACGCCGTATATCGCGCCACTGGCGCCGGAAATACCAATGATCAGTCGTTTCATTATTCAGCCCTGCCCGTTCAGATTGCGGCAATGATAGCCGCTCACTGAGCAAAAATACAAAAACAAACAGGGCGGAGTCTCCCCCGCCCTGTTAAAGATGAGCACCATGAGGCGGTTAGCCTTCGTTATGCAGCTCCAGACCTTCCACTTCGTTCTGACGCTGAATCGCTTTCGCATCGTCATTACGCAGTGACTGCAAATACTCGAGGTACTGCTGGTCGACATCTTTGGTGACGTAAACGCCGTTGAATACCGAGCACTCAAACTGTGCGATATCCGGGTTCTCTTCACGTACTGCTTCGATCAGATCATTGAGGTCCTGGAAGATCAGCGCATCGGCTTTGATCAGCTGACGAATTTCTTCCACTTCACGACCATGCGCGATCAGTTCGGTAGCGCTCGGCATATCGATACCGTAGACGTTCGGGAAACGAATTTCCGGTGCGGCAGACGCCAGGTAAACACGTTTTGCACCGGCTTCGCGCGCCATTTCAATGATCTGCTCAGACGTGGTGCCACGCACGATGGAGTCGTCAACCAGCAGCACGTTCTTATCACGGAACTCAGCACGGTTGGCGTTCAGTTTGCGGCGAATCGCGCTACGACGCATATGCTGGCCTGGCATGATAAAGGTGCGGCCCACATAGCGGTTTTTCACGAAGCCCTGACGATATGGCTTGTCGAGAATACGGGCGATTTCCAGCGCGGCATCCGTGGAGGTTTCCGGGATAGGAATCACCACATCGATATCCAGATCTTCCCATTCGCGGGCAATTTTCTGACCGAGTTTGGTGCCCATACGCACACGTGCGCTGTAGACCGACACCTTATCAAGGAAGGAGTCTGGACGCGCAAAGTAGACATATTCGAACAGGCAAGGGTTGGTTTTGGGATTCTCAGCACACTGGCGCGTGGAGAGCTGGCCCTGCTCGGTGATGTACACCGCTTCACCAGGCGCCACATCGCGGATGAACTCGAAGCCTAAAGTATCCAGTGCCACGCTTTCTGACGCCACCATATATTCGGTGCGACCATCAGCAATCACGCGTTTACCCAGCACTAATGGGCGAATCCCGTTCGGATCGCGGAACGCAACTAAGCCATGGCCAATAATCATCGAAACCACTGCGTAAGCGCCGCGCACCTGTTGGTGCACTGCCGCTACCGCAGCAAAGATGTTGTCAGCTTCCAGCGGGTCATGCTGGAAACGGTCGAGCTCCTGCGCAAAGATGTTCAGCAGGATTTCAGAATCAGAGGTGGTGTTAACGTGACGGCGACCCACTTCGAACAGATGCTTACGCAGTTCGTGCGCGTTGGTCAGGTTGCCGTTGTGCGCCAGCGTGATGCCATACGGGGAGTTTACGTAGAAAGGCTGCGCTTCAGAAGCGCTGGAACTGCCCGCGGTTGGATAGCGAACATGGCCAATCCCGATATTACCCTGCAAACGCTGCATGTGGCGTGCTTCGAAGACATCGCTCACCAGGCCATTCGCTTTACGCAGACGGAAGCAGTTAAGCGCATCGATGGTACAAATGCCGGCGGCATCTTGCCCGCGGTGCTGCAGCACCGTTAACGCGTCATAGATCGACTGGTTTACTGGCATAAAACCGGTGATACCAACAATACCGCACATGTTGTCATTTCCTCATTGGCCGCACTCCCGGTGGCGTTACCGGGGTATAAAACTGGACGTGCTTTTCAGGTAATCGAAAAACCACCTGATGATGTAACTGAACTGGGGAATGAGTTGCGACTGTTGCCAGTCCGGGCTTTTGGAAAAGCCGGTGAATGTATCGAGGAAGAAGAGCATAGCGGAAACAATCAGCACGCCACGCAACGCCCCGAAACAGACCCCCAACACCCTGTCGGTTCCCGACAAGCCGGTTTTTTCCACCAGCGAGCCGATCACATAGTTCACGATGGCACCCACAATCAGAGTGGCAACGAATAACACCGCTATCGCGATGCCGTTGCGAACCAGTTCGTCGTCAAAACCTGTAAACCAGACTGCAAGGTAGGTGTAGTAATGACTGGCGACAAAAAACGCACATCCCCAGGTAACGAGAGATAAGGCTTCCCGGACAAACCCACGAATCAGGCTGACCAGAGCCGAAAAACCAACTACCGCAATAATGACGTAATCAATCCAGATCATGAACGCTTCCAACCCAGTGCTTATGCACCCCTGCATCCAGTTCGGGGCGCATTCTAACAGAAAAAGAAAACGTTTGCGTAGGGTTTTCCGGTTCTGTATCCATAAAAAGGGCGATGAAAAAAACTTTCCTCGCCCTGAGTAAAATCAGCAATTCAACTAACTGATATAAAACAGCTTTACCACAACATTTTCGCTTAACCGCTTGTGCTATACCGCGCCTTTTACTGCTATCGGCGCGGCTTATCACAGCATTAACGCGTGCCGTACGGTTTCACCACGCCACCGAGCCCGGAGATGCTTTGTAGCTCACTCAGCGAACTCTGCAGCTTCGCTTTTGAGGCATCCGGCCCCACATAAATGCGCGTGATTTGTCCCTGCACCGGCGTGGATGGCACGGTAAAGGCACGATATCCTGACAGACGCAGTTGCGCCACAATCTCACTGACCTTGGCCGCGTTCTTTAGCGCACCCAGCTGAACCACAAACGCCTGCCCCGCAGGAGCCGCTTCCGGTTCACTCTGTTTCGGTGTTTCGACCGCTTTTGGCTGCTCAACCGGTTTCGGTTGTTCTACCACTTTGGGCTTCGGTTGTTCGACCGGTTTTGGCTTCGGCTGTTCAACCGGCTTAGGTTTGGGCTGCTCGACCACTTTTGGCTTCGGCTGCTCAACCGGCTTCGTCTGCTGATGCACCGGCGGCGGTGTCACCAGCGTAGGCTCGCTGTTCTGCACCGGTTGCGCATTGCCATTGCTGGCCGAGCTGCTGGCTTTACCGTTATCCGGGGTTTGCGCCGTGCTCGCCCCTTCCGGCGGCTGCGCCGGGAGCGGTTGCGTCACCGGCGGCACCATTTCGCTATCCTGCTGATCGTCCGGCTTTGGCACCAGCGGAATCGCCGCGAACTCTTCTTTGTAATGCTTTTTCTTGCCGTCGAGCAGCCCCGGCAGCACGATGACGCCAATCGCCACCAAAATGACGGTACCGACTAAGCGATTTTGAAACTTACTTGCCACTGCCATTCTCCGCTGACATCGATTCCATAACCTGTGCAACGGTGTGGAAAGAACCACACACCAGAATCACATCCTCAGGCGCGGCTTGCTGACGCGCTGCCTGCCATGCTGCATCGACGTTATCATACGCATTGCCACCTTCAAGGTGGGCGATCAGCTCATCGGCGGTGGCGCCACGCGGACCGTCAAGCGGTGCACAGAACCAGCGATCCACCTGCGGTGCCAGCGCGGCCAGCGTCCCCGCGATGTCCTTGTCATGCAACATGCCGACCACTGCATGCACTTTACCGCTTTTCGGCAACTCCGCCAGACGTGAAGCCAGATAATGCGCCGCATGCGGATTATGTGCCACATCGAGAATCACGCGTGGTGCTTCACTCACCGTCTGGAAACGTCCGGGCAGAATCGCCAGAGGCAGGTGTTCGCGGATCACCGCTTCGCTGACATTGAGTCCTGATGCGCGCAGCGCGGTGATCGCGGTCGCCGCATTGGGCAACGGCACCTGCGGCAACGGCAGGTCGCGCAGTTCACCGTGTCTATCCTGCAACGTCCAGCTATTTTCCTGCTTCTGCCACTGCCAGTCACGGTTGATTTGCAGCAGCTGCGCGCCCTTCTCCGCCGCGACTTCGGCGATGGTGTGCGGCATATCGGCTTCACCGACGACTGCAGGTTTGCCACCACGGAACACGCCGGCTTTTTCGCGACCAATGCTTTCGCGATCCGGCCCCAGCCAATCGGTGTGATCGAGCGCGATGCTGGTGATCACCGCCACATCCGCATCCACGATGTTGGTGGCATCAAGACGTCCGCCCAGGCCGACTTCGAGGATCACCACATCAAGATTGGCCTCACGGAACAGATTCAGTGCAGAGAGGGTGCCGAATTCAAAGTAGGTGAGTGAAATGTCACCGCGTCCAGCTTCAATACTGGCGAAACTGGCGCTGTGCAGCGCTTCATCCAGCTCGGAGCCCTGCACGCGCACGCGTTCGGTGTAGCGCACCAGATGCGGCGAGCTATACACGCCCACGCGATAGCCTGCGGCCATCAACAGCGTTTCCAGCGTGCGGCAGGTGGTGCCTTTGCCATTGGTACCGGCAACGGTGAAGATAAACGGAGCGGGTTTTAGCAGATCAAGGCGTGCGGCGACCCGTTGAATACGATCCAGGCCCAATTCGATGGCCTGTGAATGCAGGTGTTCAAGATAATGAAGCCACGTGGCCAAAGGCGACGTGGCTTGAGGAAGCTGCAGAGTGTCCATGTGTCCCGTTTACTCATCTTACACATCGTCATTCAAGCCGCAGCGGCGTGGGCTGCACTCAATCACCCCCGATCCCTTACTGGGTAAGCTGCCGGGGGATTCATTCGTTTGCCGCCTTGCTGCAACTCGAATGACTGGGTGTTTACGGTTCATTGGTGAAAAGCGTTTAACCACCGCTTTTCGTTGCCTGTCAGGCCTCGTTGCTCTCTGGCACAGCCGTGGAAGGCTGATCACCATCCTGCAGCGGCGCTGGCAGGTTCATCATTTTCGCCAGCAGGCTGGCCAGCTTAAAGCGCATTTCCGGACGACGGATGATCATGTCGATCGCGCCTTTTTCGATCAGGAATTCACTGCGCTGGAAGCCCGGTGGCAGTTTTTCACGCACGGTCTGTTCGATAACGCGTGGACCGGCAAAGCCGATCAGCGCTTTCGGTTCCGCCACGTTCAGATCGCCCAGCATCGCGAAGCTGGCAGACACACCGCCCATGGTAGGGTCGGTCAGCACGGAGATGTACGGCAAGCCGCGCTCCTGCATTTTCGCCAGCGCTGCGCTGGTTTTTGCCATCTGCATCAGCGACTGTAACGCTTCCTGCATACGGGCACCGCCACTGGCAGAGAAGCAGATCAGCGGGCAGTTATCTTCCAGTGCCTGCTCAACGCCACGCACAAAGCGCGCGCCAACCACAGAGCCCATTGAGCCGCCCATAAAGGAGAACTCAAAAGCCACCGCCACCACTGGCATACCGTGCAGGGTGCCTTTCATGGCGATCAGAGCATCTTTCTCACCGGTATCTTTCTGCGCGGCAACCAGACGATCTTTGTACTTCTTAGAATCGCGGAACTTGAGCAGATCCTTCGGTTCCAGCTCGCTGCCTAATTCAACCAGAGAACCTTCATCCAGCATGGAGTGCAAACGCTCACGGGCGTGCATGCGCATGTGGTGGTCGCACTTCGGGCAGACCTCGAGGTTACGCTCCAGTTCGGCGCGGTACAGCACCTGACCACAGCTATCGCATTTGGTCCAGACCCCTTCCGGGATACTGGCTTTGCGCGTTGGCGTGGTGGTACTTTTATTCAGTATGCGTTCAATCCAGCTCATTGATGACCTTTCTGTTTAATGCTGACCTGGTCCAGTCTTCTTGTGACTGCTGAAATCACCTTCAGCAGGCCGTAAATGTCGCTCATTAAACCACAACCCGTTCACGCTGTGGATAAAAATCTGGTGACAGCCTTACTGTGGCTTCTGCTGACGTGCCTGACGGCGATGGCGCCATACTTCAATCACGCCTGGCAAAATTGAGACCACAATGATGCCAACAATCAGCAGTTTTAGGTTCTCCTGTACCACCGGCAAATCACCAAACAGGTAACCGGCATAGGAGAACAACAGCACCCACAGCAGTGCGCCCGTCACGTTGAAGAGCGCAAAGTGGCGATAAGACATGTGTCCCATCCCCGCCACAAAGGGGGCAAAGGTTCGCACGATTGGTACAAAGCGCGCAAGTATAATGGTTTTGCCACCGTGGCGATCGTAGAAGGCGTGGGTCTTATCCAGATAGCTGCGACGAAAAATTTTCGAGTTCGGATTGCTGAACAACTTCTCACCGAACAACCGACCAATAGTGTAGTTCACCGCATCGCCGAGGATGGCAGCAATCACCAGCAGCGTGACCATTAAATGCACGTTGAGATCGTTACCCGGCAGTGCCGCCAGCGCGCCAGCAACAAACAGTAACGAATCCCCTGGCAGGAAAGGCGTGACTACCAGGCCGGTTTCGCAGAACAGGATCAGGAACAGAATGGCGTAAATCCAGACGCCGTACTGCGCCACCAGTTCGGCTAAATGCACATCAATATGGAGAATAAAGTCGATCAAAAAGTGGATGAATTCCATAATGTTCCGGCTCCCAAACATCCTTACTCATTTAAATTAATCTGCGAGGAACAACGGTCCCAACGCAGGCTGAGGTAACGCAAAGTGAGATGGGTAATCCACCGCCACCAAATACAACCCCTCGGCTTTAGCGGTCGCTGCCGCCAGAGTACGATCTTTTGCCGCCAGCAACTCAGCCATCCAGCTTTCCGGCTGGTTGCCGCAGCCAATTTCCATTAGGCTGCCGACAATATTGCGCACCATGTGGTGCACGAACGCGTTGGCTTTGATATCGACAATCACATAAGGTCCGTAACGTGTGACGTTAAGGTGCATCACGTTGCGCCACGGCGTGCGCGACTGGCACTGCACCGCACGGAACGAGGTAAAGTCGTTCTCGCCAATTAAACACTGACCGGCACGCTGCATTTTCTCGACATCCAGCGGATGATAAAAATGGGTGATGCCGTTGCCAAGAATCGCCGGTCGCAGCCGCTGATTGAAAATCACATAGCGGTAACGACGCGCGGTGGCGCTAAAGCGGGCATGAAATTCCTCCGGCACCGCTTTCACCCAACGTACCGCGATGTCATCCGGCAGGTTGGCATTGACGCCCAGCGTCCAGGCGCTGTCGGCGCGCTGCGAGGTGGTTTCGAAATGCACCACTTGCCCGGTACCGTGCACACCGGCATCCGTGCGTCCGGCGCAGAACACCACCACCGGGTGATTCGCCACTTTCGACAGCGCTTTTTCCAGCTTTTCCTGCACGCTGCGCACTTCGTTCTGTCGCTGCCAGCCGTAGTAACGGCTGCCGTCGTACTCAATGCCTAACGCCAGCTTAAATGTCGTTTCTTCAGACAACATTAATAGAAGTACTCCTGCACCAATTTCTCAGCGGTTTTTACCGCCATCAGTGCGCCGCCGAAACGAACGTTGTCAGCCACGGACCAGAATTGCAGCAGCTCAGGGAGACCGTAATCATTACGCACATTGCCAATGCTCAGCGCATCATTGCCTGATGCATCGCTGACGGGCGTCGGATATTCACCGTCCTCACTGAGGTTGATGTCATCAGCACGCGCCAGTTCATCTCGCGCTTCTTCGGCTGACAGCGGACGTAAATTTTCGACATGCACAATCTGCGTGTTGCCGTAAAACACTGGCGCCTGCACGCTGCTGACGGCAATTGGCAAGCCTTCGTCCTGCAGCACTTTGCGCACCTGATCCACCAGACGACGTTCACTCTCCACGCTGCCATGGCTATCCGCTAACTGCGGCAACAGGTTGAACGCCAACTGACGACCAAAATAGTGCTCATCTGCTGGTACACCATTCAGCAAACGTGCACTTTCGCCTGCCAGGCCATCCACTGCCGCTTTACCGTGGCTGGAAACCGACATCAGATTGGTCACCTGCAAACGGCTTAACCCCGCCGTATCCACCAGCGGTTTGATAGCGCTTAACAGCTGGCTTACCAGCGCATCGGCCACCGTCACGATGTTGCGATTGCGATAATCGGCCAGCACCTGCGGGTTCACATCAGGCACCACCAGCGGGACATCCGGCTCCAGCGCGAACAGATCGCTGCTGTCGATCACCAGGCAACCCTGGCTTGCGGCTTCATCCGCGTAACGCGCGGAAGCTTCACGTCCGGCAGCGAAAAACGCCAGCTGCGCCTGCGTCCAGTCAAATTCAGCCGCATCCTGTACGCGCAGGGTGCGACCATCAAAACGCACACTTTCACCGGCGCTGTTTTCGCTCGCCAGTAGATACAATTCACCAACCGGGAACTGGCGTTCTGCCAGCAATTCCAGTACAGCGTTCCCTACTGCGCCTGTTGCGCCTAATAGCGCAATATTCCAGCCGTCAGACATGTTGGTTTACTCCAGACAATGACATAAAAACAGAAGGCGGTGATGACACCGCCTGACATTTAAGACTTTTCCCGCGCGAAAACGCAGGGGATTGATTTAACTTTACAAACTGGCGCAGAAACCGAGCTTTTCCAGCATCGCGGCACTATCGGCATCATCACATTTCACCTGCAGTGACGACCATTCACGACGCTCTTCATACTGCTTGCGCAGGCGATCAAACTCGCCCGGTTTGGCAGCCACTTTTCGCAGTGGCGCATCGTCGCGGCGCACATCATACACCAGGTGCACCAGTCGTTTCAGCGTTGGCTGATCGAGCTTGCCGTGCAGCGTAATGGTGCCAAATTCCGGTGCAGGCAACAGAGACTCCAGCGCGACCTGTTGCGGCTGGCCGATAAACGCGCACCAGGCTTCGAATACCTGAGTGGTGCCACGCGCCTTGCCTTCCAGCGTATAGCCCGCGATATGTGCCGTGGCGATATCGACTTTGTCCAGCAGATCGAGGTTCAGATCCGGCTCCGGCTCCCACACATCCAGCACCACGCTGAGGTCGCTGCGCATTTTCAACACTTCAAGCAGCGCGGCGTTATCCACCACCGGGCCACGGCAGGCATTGATCAGAATGGTGTTGGGTTGGAGTGCCATCAGCAGTGCCATATCGGCCAGGTGCCAGCTTTTATAGGGGCCGTCTTTAAATAGCGGCGTATGGAAGGTCAGAATATCGGCCTGCGCCACCAGCTCATCCAGCGTGTGGAACGTTTCCTGATCGCCACGATCCGCACGCGGCGGATCGCACAGCAGGGTTTTCACCCCCCAGGCTTCAAGACGTTTTTGCAAACGCCCCCCTACATTGCCCACGCCGACAATACCTACGGTACGATCGCGCAGTTCAAAACCATCGCGTTCGGCCAGCAGCAGTAAGGAGGAGAACACATACTCCACCACCGCAATTGCGTTACAGCCGGGTGCCGCCGAGAAGGCGATTCCGGCGGCCGCCAAAGAAGCATCGTCCACATGATCAGTGCCAGCCGTGGCGGTGCCAACGAACTTCACCGGCGTACCGGCCAACAGCGCCGCATTCACTTTAGTCACCGAGCGCACCATCAGTCCGCTGGCATCCTGTAACTCTGCTTCGGGTAACGGACGTCCCGGCACGGCCAATACTTCACCCGTGCGACTGAAGAGTTCACGAGCGTAAGGCATGTTTTCATCGACGAGAATTTTCACTGCGGCGGTCCTGTCTGCTGAGGCGTTTTGAGGCGCGTATTCTTACATAAAGCCGGGGATTAACCTAACCGGCTGCGATAGCGATCCGGCGTGGTGCCGGCCTGCTGCTGGAACATCACAATCAAGGCTGATGACGAGCTATAGCCCAGTTCGTGTGCAATGCCTTGCACGCTGCAACCCTGCTCCAGCAGCGCAATGGCACGCAAAAACCGTAAACGCTGCCGCCATTCGCTGAAAGACATCTTCAACTGCTGCTGACAACGTCGCGCCAGCGTACGCTCGGTGGTGAACACACGCTTCGCCCATTGTGCCAGCGTGGTGTTATCGCCGGGATTTTCTTCCAGCGCGCGCAAAATAGGCGCGAGAAATTTGTCGTCCGACAACGGCAAATAGCTGGTGTGCACCGGTGCCTGACGCAGACGATCAATCAAGACTTCACACAGTCGCCAGTCCGCTTCGGTTTGAGGCTGCTCCAACTCACGCTGTGCAAAATCATTCATGATGGCGTGCACAATCGCATCAACGTGCAGTAAACAGGCATTGTCGGGCATCCCCGCACAGAGATCGGCTGCGAGATTGAAGGTGCGGAACTGGGCATGGCAATGGTTATAGCTGCTGTGGCGCTGTTCTGGCGGGATCCAGATCGGCATATCAGCGGGCGTTAATAACCGTTCCCCCTCCACTTCCATCTCCAGCACGTGGCTGGTGACAAAAATCACCTGACCCCAACTGTGCAGATGCGGGAGATATTCAGTTTTCGCGTTAGCCTGCTCGTAGCGCATAAAATAGCGCAGTAGCGGCGCATCAATCGGCGGCTGATACTCGATCTGTAAATTCATTCTGTCCGGTCACTAACGAATATTGTCCGATTTTAACTATCTGAATAAAACCGGTCAAATGTAAACTATTCGCGATTAAACTCAGGAGTCGTACGATGAATTTACTGTTTCCGTTGATTGCGGTGATGATCTGGTCGATCAACACCATTGTCAGCAAACTCTCTGCCGGGAGCATCGATCCTGCCGCCATCTCCTTTTATCGCTGGCTGCTGGCGCTCATTGTGCTGGCCCCCTTCAGCCTGCCCGGCGTGTGGCGCCATCGCCATGCCGTGAAGGCCAATCTTTGGCGATTATTGATCCTCGGCCTGTTGGGCATGGTGCTTTATCAGAGTCTCGCCTACTATGCCGCCCACAGCGTGTCGGCGGTGATGATGGGTATATTGGGTGCCACGATTCCGTTACTGACCATTCTGCTCAGCCTGTTCGTTTTACGCCTTGCGCCGACGCGTGGCATTTTGATCGGCGGCCTGTTGTCCTTTGCCGGTTTGGTATGGTTGGTGAGTGAAGGGAATCCAGCTCAGTTGCTGAATCAGCGTCTGGGCAACGGCGAGTTGATGATGCTGGCGGCTTCCACCTCGTATGCGCTTTACGGTGTGCTGACCAAACGCTGGGCGATCCCTCTGCCGACCTGGCAGAGCCTGTACGTGCAGATTTTCTTTGGTGTGTTGCTGTTACTGCCTGGATTCTTGCGCGCACCGGACGTCACGCTGAACTTGCATAACATTCCGCTGGTGCTGTTTGCCGGGCTTTTCGCGTCCATTATCGCGCCGTTCTTGTGGATCCTTGGTGTGCAACGTCTCGGTGCCAGTACCACCACCATTTTTATGAATTTTGTGCCCGCGTTCACCGCCATCATTGCCGTGCTGTTCCTGCATGAGCAACTGCACGCCTATCACTGGATTGGCGGTGGCATGACGTTGGTGGGAGTGATTCTGGCGCAACGGTTGAAAACACCGCTGCGCAAGCCACGTGAACGCACCGTTCAGCTCAGCGAAAGCTGATGATGATGCGCAGCCCGCCCAGTTGCGGGCTGCGATCCAGCAGCAACTGCGCACCGTGCCAGGCACAAATATCTTTGACCAGCGCCAGCCCGATGCCCGCACCGGGCTGGCTGGCATTATCCAGGCGACCAAACGGCTGCAATGCCTGATGCTGTTGTGCCGCACTAATGCCCGGCCCGCTGTCCTCAATTTCCAGCTGTTTCTCCCGCAATCGCGCCGTGACGATCCCGCCTTCTGGCGTGTATTTAATCGCATTGTCCAGCAGGTTGGCACAGAGTTCGGCCAGTAATAAGCCATCGCCTTGCACCACACAGGGAATGTCGCCTTCAAATCCCAGATCGATGTGTTTGTGGCGCGCGCCGGCATAGCTGCTGAAACATGCCTGTTCCACAATTTCATTCAAACTGACCCGAGAAAAAGGCTTGTCCTCACCGTGCCGGGCTTTGATTTGCGCCAGCTGCAACAGCCGATCGGTAAGTTGCACCGTATCGTTTAGCGTATGGCGCATGCCGAGCAGACTTTCGCGCCACTGCGCAGGATCATCACTGTTGAGCGCAACGCCAACCTGGGTTTTTAAAATGGTGAGCGGCGTACGCAGTTGGTGTGAAACGTCGGCGCTAAAACGTTCCTGACGTGCCAGTAAACCGCGCAGTCGTTCCAGATGCCGGTTAAAGGCAATAATCAGCGGCTGCAATTCCGACCAGGGCAATAACGACGGCAATGGCGTCAATTCGCCGGGCGCACGACGTAGCATGATGCGCGATAACCGACGTAGCGGCCGCAACACTTTGCGTAATAACAGGCTGGCTAACAGCAGAGTAATCAACACCAGAAAGCTTTGACTGATCAACGCGGTGCGCAGTAATCCTTCCGCAAACCCATGACGAGAATTCAGGGTTTCCGCCACCAGAACCAGCGCCATCCCCTCTACGCCCTGCTCGTTTACCGGTTGCCATAACGCCGCAATCCGAATCGGCTGCTTACGATAGCTGCCATCGTAAAAGTGCACTAAAGCGGGATAGGCTTCAGAAAGCGGCGCATTGCGCGGTAAAGGGGGCAGATCGGGATAACCTGAAAGAGTTTTGCCTTGCGGTGATATCACCTGATAGAACAACTGGTCATTCATGTTGCGCTCAAAGCTGTCGAGTACCACCCAGGGCACATCCACCTCCAAATGGTTCTGTCGCACCACCAGCCTTTCTGCCACCGTGCGTGCCGAGGCGAGAAGTGAACGATCGTAAGCCTGATTCGCCGCCTGCAGCGCACTCTGGTAATGAGTATAAACAGACAACCCCCACAGCAGCATCAACGGAGCGCCCAGCCACAGCAACAGTTCACCACGCAGCGAATGGCTCAGGCGCACGGCTGGCACTCCAGACTGTATCCCAGCCCACGTAGCGTCACGATCGCGACATCGCTGCCCTGCAGCTTTTTCCGCACCCGATGCACATACAGCTCAATGCTTTCCAGGCTGGCTTCATCGGTTAGGGTAAAGGTTTGTTCATAAAGATGCTGACGTGACACCGGACGTCCAGGGCGTTGCATCAAAGTCGAAAGCACGCTGGCTTCACGCGGGGTGAGCATCAACGGTTTATGATTCAGCAGAAAATAGCCTTCGCCGTCGCGTTCCAGTTGGCCCACGGTCTGCGATTGCGCAGTCTGTCCCTGGCTGCGACGCAACAACGCCCGCAGGCGCGCTTCCAGCTCATCCAGTTCAAAGGGTTTAGTGAGATAGTCGTCCGCGCCCGCATTGAGGCCCTGCACGCGCTGTTCCAGCGCACTTTTGGCCGTGAGCAACAATACCGGCGTGGTTTGCCCACGCTTACGCAAACGCGCCAGCACCGCCAGACCATCCAGCCGTGGCAGTGATACATCCAGCACCACCACCGCATAGTCTTCGCTCTGCAACACATGGTCTGCCGCCAGGCCATCCGCGACCCAATCCACGGCAAAGCCTTTCTGTGTCAGCGCTTTTTGCAGCCAGCTGGCCAGGTCAACCGTATCTTCCACCAGTAAGAGACGCATATCACATCCTGATACTTTTCCCGAGCACTGAAAGGTAAATGAAAGGTTACACCATTAACAATTCAGCAACGCCGAATGTTCGGCAGTTGTCACACTCTGGAAGCATGAATGGAGCGAATAATGAAAAAAATCTTACCCCTCGCCCTCGCCTCAACCCTCGTGGCTTTGTCGATCTCTTCTGCGCTGGCGGAAGCGCCAGACCGGACAGAATGTATCGCCCCCGCCAAACCCGGCGGTGGCTTTGATCTGACCTGTAAATTGATTCAGGTTTCCATGCAGGAAACCGGCGAAATCAGTAAACCGATGCGCGTGACCTATATGCCCGGCGGTGTGGGAGCGGTGGCTTACAACGCCATCATTGCTCAGCGCCCCGCCGAAGCAGGCACGCTGGTGGCCTTCTCCGGCGGTTCGCTGCTCAATCTCTCTCAGGGCAAGTTTGGCCGCTATTCAGAAAGTGACGTGAAGTGGCTGGCTGCCGTCGGCACCGATTATGGCATCGTCGCGGTACGCAATGACGCCCCATGGAAAAACCTCGGTGAACTGATGGAAGCCATGAAGAGCGATCCCACCAAAGTGGTGGTCGGCGCAGGTGCATCGATCGGTAGTCAGGACTGGATGAAAACCGCCCTGCTGGCTCGCGAAGCGGGCATCGACCCACGCAAGATGCGCTATGTCGCGTTTGAGGGCGGTGGCGAGCCGGTAACGGCTCTGCTTGGCAACCATATTCAGGTGGTCTCCGGGGATATGAGCGAGATGGTGCCACATTTGCAAGCCGGCAAGTTACGCGTGCTGGCAGTGATGTCTGACAAACGCTTACCGGGTGAACTGGCGAGTGTGCCGACTGCCAAAGAGCAAGGCTACAACGTCGAGTGGCCGATTATTCGCGGCTATTACCTCGGTCCGAAAGTGACTGACGCGGAATATCAGTGGTGGGAAGACGCGTTCAAAAAGTTGGTGACCACCAAAGAATTCCAGCAACAGCGAGATATGCGCGGACTGTTTGAATTCAACATGTTCGGCAGCGAGCTGGATGCCTACGTGAAAAAACAGGTGGCTGATTATCGCGAAAAAGCCAAATCCTTTGGCCTGGCCAAATAACGGAGTCGATGATGAGCGATCGTATCTTCGCTGGTATCTGGCTGCTGCTGTGCATTGCCGGGCTGTTTATTGCCTGGCAAATCCAGAGTGAATACAGCTATGAACCGGTCGGCCCACGCCCTTTCCCGATGCTGCTGCTGGGATTAATGGCGATTTGCGCCGTGATGATGTTACTGCGCAAACCCGATCTGGTGCAGTGGCCTTCCGCCGCCACACTGAAAAAGTTAGTGCTGATGTGCGTCATGCTGATGGTATATGGCTGGCTGTTTGAGCGTCTGGGTTTTGCTGCATGCACCACGCTGCTGACCTTTGGCATTGGGCTGTTGTTTGGCGCGCGCTGGTGGGCGGCTGCGGTGTCCGGAGTGGTGATGGGCATAGCACTGTTTTATGCCTTTGACCGCCTGCTCGATGTCACCTTGCCCGTCGGCAGCTGGTTCAATTAACGGGAGTCTCACATGGATACCTGGTCTTTTCTGATGCAAGGGTTTGCCGTTGCGATGACGCCGGAAAACCTGATGATCGCACTCATCGGCTGCTTTATTGGCACCATTGTTGGCCTACTGCCCGGACTCGGGCCGATTAACGGTGTCGCGATCCTGATGCCGCTGGCGTTTGCTCTGCACTTACCTGCCGAGTCCGCGCTGATCCTGCTTGCTACGGTCTACATCGGTTGCGAGTACGGTGGTCGTATCTCCTCTATTTTGCTTAACGTGCCAGGCGATGCCGGGGCAATCATGACGGCGCTGGATGGCTACCCGATGGCGCAACAGGGCAAAGCTGGCGTGGCCCTGTCGATCTCAGCAGTGAGTTCATTTATTGGATCCACTATCGCGATTCTCGGCATTATTCTCTTTGCCCCTATATTGGCCAACTGGTCACTGGCCTTTGGTCCGGCGGAGTATTTCGCGCTGATGGTGTTTGCGATTGCCTGTCTGGGCAGCATGATGAGCCACAATCCGTTGAAATCGTTTTTAGCCGCGCTGATCGGTTTGGGTATGGCCACCGTTGGCGTCGATGCCAATACCGGCGTCTATCGTTTCACCTTCGACAGCGTGCACCTCTCCGACGGTATCCAGTTTGTGGTCGTGGTGATCGGGCTGTTTTCTGTCAGTGAAATACTGCTGATGCTGGAATCCACCAGCAGCGGGCAGAAAGTGGTTCGCGCCAGTGGCCGCATGATGTTCAACATGAAAGAAGCGGCGCAGGCAACCGGTGCCACCTTACGTTCCTCCTTTATCGGCTTCTTTGTTGGCGTACTGCCCGGCGCCGGTGCCACCATCGCCAGTGCCATCGCTTATATGAGCGAGAAGAAAATCAGCGGCAGTGACCAGTTTGGTAAAGGGGATATTCGCGGTGTGGCAGCGCCTGAAGCGGCCAACAACGCCTCAGCTTGCGGCTCCTTTATTCCGATGCTGACGCTGGGTATTCCGGGATCCGGCACCACAGCGGTGATGGTCGGTGCGCTGACGCTGTACAACATCACACCCGGCCCGGCGATGTTTACCGAACAGCCGGATATCGTCTGGGGTCTGATTGCAGCATTGCTGATTGGCAACGTCATGCTGCTGATCATGAACATCCCGATGATCAACATCTTCGCCCGCATGCTGACCATCCCGCTGTGGTTCCTGGTACCCGCCATCGCCGCGATCTCTGCAGTGGGCGTTTACGCCGTACACAGTACCACTTTTGATCTGTTGCTGATGGTCGGACTGGGTATCTTTGGCTATATCTTGCGTAAAATGGATTTCCCGATGTCGCCGCTGATTCTGGGCTTCGTACTGGGAGAGATGCTGGAGCAAAACCTGCGCCGTGCGCTCTCCATCAGTAACGGCAACCTACCGATTCTATGGGAAAGCCTGATCTGCAAAGTGTTGCTGGTGTTGGCGATCGCTGTCCTGATCGTGCCGCCACTGTGGAAACGCTGGCGTCGTAAGCGTCTCAAACTGGCTGAAGCTGAATAAATCCAGAACTGACGCGATTTCCCCTCACTGCCCCCGTGGATTTCCCGGGGGCTTTTGCTATCATATGGCCTCTTTTTTCCGGCGCACCCGGATCTGACCTCGTTTTTCAAGGATTCCGCCATGCAACCTCTCAGCGGTCCCGGTGTGCCCGCGGGCGATCGTACAACGCTCACTAACGCGACTGGCCCCACTCGTCCTGGCGGACCGGCGGGCGAACAGCCACTCTCCCCTGCCCAGCGCACCACGCTGGAACGTCTGATTGTGCGCATCATGTCACTCAGCACCTTGAAAGCTCCGGAATTGTGGGCTGGCGTACGCCATGAAGTGGGCGTAAAGAATGATGCTGAGCTGCAATCGCGTCATTTTCCTGCTGCCGAGCAGCATTTGAATGGGCGTTTAACCCAGGTACAGAACAGCCTTGCCACGCGTCAGCTGTTGCAGCAGCTATTGGAGAAGCTGCCGCAGGGCAATAATCGCCAGGCGGTGAGTGATTTTATTCGTCAGCAATTTAACCAAACGGTGCTGAGTGCGCTGTCGCAAGACCAGTTACATCAGGTGCTGACCATGCTGCAAAATGGGCAGATGGCGATCCCGCAGCCGCAGCAAACGCGCGCGTCCGATCGCACGCTGCTGCCAGCTGAACAGCAATCGCTGAATCAACAGGTTACGCGTCTCGCGGCCACGACCGGCGAATCACCGGTCAAGCTGCTGTCTGAAGCGCTGAAACTGGTCAATCTGAAGAGTGGCGATCCAATTCCCTCTCGCCACTTCCCGCTGCTGACACAATATTTGCAGGTACGTCAGACATTGGGTCAACACAGCGCACCGACCTTACAAATGCTGGAAACTTCGCTGAAGCAGCCGCTGACGCATGACGAGCAACGGCTGCTGGAGGATTACAGCCAGCAGCGCTTTCAGGCCACGCCGCAGACGGTACTGACGCCCGCGCAAACGCAAGATCTTCTCAACTTGCTGTTTAGCCGCCGCGTCGAGAAAACGCTGGAGCAGCCGCACGCCGCCAGCGATCTGCGCCCCCAGCCGATCTGGTCGCCGTGGATCGAGATATTACCGCGCCCACTGGCTCAGCGCCCGGCACTGACATTGATTCTGGGCCTGGCACTGTTCTTCTTTTTACTCTGGCTGTTCCTGTAATTTAGCAGCCACAGTGCGCGCCGGGTGCGGCCTGTGGCCACTCGCCCGGCGATGTTCCCCACGTTAATGGATGCCCATCGCGTTTCCAGAAATCCAGTCCACCTATCAACTCTTTGACCTGAAAACCCAGCGAAGCCAGTTTCCATGCCGCTTTAGTCGAACCGTTGCAGCCGATGCCATCGCAGTATGTGATATACACCTTACTGCGATCCAACTGTGCGGTGGAGTCGGCATTCATAGTGCGATGCGGAAACGAAATCGCCCCGGTGATGTGCCCTGCCTGATAGACATCAGTGGATCGCGCATCAACCACCACTATCGCATTGACGCCTTGCGCCAGATCCTCTGCCAAATCCCAGGCATCGGTGTAATAACTCAGTTTGTGCTGCAGATACGCCACGCTTTCCTGAGGATCCGCGGGCGGGAAGAGTAAGACTGATGACATCGCATTCTCCTTGTGTAATTTTCCCTGAGTTTACGGCAAAGTGGTCTGCAATCTGATACCACTTTTCACACAGTGATAAGACCAGCATGCGCCACTCTTTTTTAGCCCTGTTTAATCACACGTCATCCGGCGGCTTACGTGAACGTTTATGCCATACGCTACGTGAGGCCATAACCCGCGGCCATTTGCACCATCAACAACGCTTACCCTCCAGCCGTCAGTTAGCCGAGGATTTGTCGCTGTCGCGGGTGACGGTGGAAGCCGCTTATGCGCAGCTGGAGAGTGAAGGCTATCTGGAGAGGCGGGCGGGTCGGGGGACTTTTGTATCGATTGCAATGCCTGCACGGGCGGCGACCACACCCGCACATAACTCACCTCGTTTCTCACGGCGTGGTGAGCAAATATTAGCAACCGGTGGCTGCCAGGATCCGCCGTTCCCCCATGCGTTTGCCGCCGGTTCGCCTGAATTACGCGCTTTCCCGCATACGCAATGGCGCCGGATCAGTAACAGCGTTCAGCGCTCGCTGGGCAGCCAGGTGATGGGTTATGGCGATCCGCTGGGCTTTATGCCGCTTCGTGAGGCGGTGGCAGATTATCTGGCGTTATCACGCGGGGTGCGCTGTGCTGCCGGGCAAGTCGTCATCCTAACCAGTTCACAGCAGGCCCTGCAGTTACTGGCACTGATGTTATTGGATGCCAATGATGAAGTGTGGCTTGAGGAGCCAGGCTATCCCGGCGCGCGTAACGCTTTCCTCGCTGCGGGTGCACACTGCCGTGCGATGCCGTTGGATAGCGAAGGAGCGATGCCGCTTGAAGGAGACGCAAGGCTGGTTTATCTGACGCCGGGACATCACTATCCCACCGGCACCGCGATGAGCCTTGCCCGCCGCCTGCAGTGGCTCGACTGGGCGCACCAGCAGCAAAGCTGGTTAATTGAGGATGATTACGACAGTGAGTTTCACTATGACGATCGCCCGCTTCCCGCCTTACAGGGATTGGAGGATAACAGCCGGGTTATCTGCCTTGGCACTTTTTCCAAAACGCTCTTCCCTTCCCTGCGGCTGGCGTGGATGGTCGTGCCGCCAGCACTGGTAGATGCCATGGGTCGCGCGCGCAGCATTCTGGATGGGCACAGCGCGCTGTTGCCACAAGCGATTACCGCTGAGTTCCTCCAACAAGGCCATTTTGCCAGCCACCTGCGGCTGATGCGCCAGCTTTACCACAGCCGCCGCGACCGATTGCTGGAGCAGATCAACACGCGCCTGCAGCCGTGGTTGACGCCGCTACAGGCGTCTGGCGGGCTACAGCTGACGGTAGCATTGCATCAGGGTGAGGAAGCACAGCTCACGCAACAGGCGAGGGAAATCGGTCTGCTGCTGCCACGTCTGTCGCCGTTGTACAGCAACAGTCAGCCGCAATCGGGCTGGCTGCTGGGCTTTGCCGCGCTGACGCCAGGTGAGATTGTCAGCGCCTGCGATAAGCTGGTTACGCTGTTGTCGCGCTACGCGCAAACGACCAGGTGACGAGAATGCCCAGGGCTGCGCAGCAGGCACCCGCAAGGTAGACCGAGCCATAACCCAACGCCGTGGCGAGCAGGCCGGTCAGTGGGCCGCTGGCACCGTAAGCGATATCCTGGAAAGCAGAGAAACCGCCCAGCGCCGTGCCACGAATTTGCGGCGAGACACGTTTGATCACCTCGACGCCGAGCGCCGGGAAAATCAGTGAACAGCCGCAGCCGGTGAGCGCGGCGCCTACCAGCGCCATCCAGCCAGAGCTTGCACACGCCAGCACCAGCAAACCGGCAGTTTCCACCAGCAGCGAGATCATTGCGACGCGGACGCCACCATGACGATCCGGCAGGCCGCCAAAGAAAACACGCACCAATACAAAAGCACAGCCAAATGCGGTCAGGGCAAAACCGGCATTGCCCCAGTTTTCTGCGGCAAAATAGAGCGAGGTAAAAGTGCCGATCACGGCGAAGCCGGTGCCCTGTAACGCCAGCGCCATGCCGGGTTGGAAGATGGTTTTCACCACGCTGAACAGAGAAGGACGTTCGCCACCCACCACCGGCACTTTAGTGACCCAGCTATTGATCGCCAGCGAGAGCAGTGGCAACAGCAGCGCGACAGCACCGAGTGCCGCGAATCCGCCATGTTGATTGATCAACAAACCCAGCGGCGCGCCCGCCGCCAGCGATCCATAAATCGCCATACCGTTCCACGACATCACCAGGCCGGATCGTTTGCTTCCCACCAACCCCATGCCCCAGGTCAGATTACCGGTGAGCAGCAAGCTTTCACCAAATCCGAGTAACAAACGCCCCACTGCCAGCAAACCAAATTTTGCCCACGGCGAAACCGGCAGCATCGCCGCCGCCAGATACGCCACGCCCACCAGCGCGATGGCGATCATACCGTGTTGGGTGGTGAGCTTGGCACCGTGCTGATCGGCTCGGCGTCCGGCAAAGCTGCGCGTCAGCAACGTGGCGAAGAATTGAATGCCCACCGCCACACCCACCATCAGGTTGCTCATGCCCAATTCCTGATGCACGTACAGCGGGATAACCGGGAGCGCCAGCCCTGCGGTTAAATAAGTGAGAAATACCGCAAAGGATATGCAACCCAAAGGCAGCACAGATTGCGTCTGCGTATCAGCAGCCGTGGTCATGATGGTATGAACTCCTTGTTCAGAGCGTGCACGACAGGCAAAACCAACATACGTTCGCACCCTGTATTCAGGCGAAAACGGGTTGTTTGGTTCATACTGTGCGCAAACGATTATTTTGTTTCAGGCAAGATGTGAAGAGTGTAGGCAAGCGGCGGGTGAATTGTCAAAAACAACAGGGGCCGGATAAACCGGCCCCTGGAAAACGGTGATCACGCTATTAAGCTGGCAGCTTACGCATGGTTAAGGTGGCGTTGGTGCCGCCGAAACCGAAGCTGTTGGACATCACGGTGGTCAGCGCTTTTTCAGTCGGCTGCGTCACGATGTTCAGGCCTTTACCCGCTTCATCAATCTCTTCGATGTTGATGCTTGGTGCGATGAAGCTATGCTCCAGCATCAGCAAGGTGTAGATCGCTTCCTGCACGCCCGCTGCACCCAGTGAGTGACCGGTCATGGCTTTGGTAGCAGAAATGTACGGTGAGTTGTCACCAAACACTTCGCGAATCGCACCCAGCTCTTTCACATCACCGACAGGTGTAGAAGTACCGTGGGTGTTGAGGTAATCGATTGGGGTGTCAACGCCCTGCATCGCCATCTTCATGCAACGCACTGCGCCTTCGCCTGATGGTGCCACCATATCAGCACCGTCAGAAGTCGCGCCGTAGCCAACGATTTCTGCGTAAATGTGTGCGCCACGTGCCAGAGCATGTTCCAGCTCTTCAACCACCACCATGCCGCCGCCGCCAGCGATCACGAAACCATCACGGTTCGCATCGTAAGTACGAGAGGCTTTTTCTGGCGTTTCGTTGTATTTGGTGGACAGTGCGCCCATCGCATCGAACTCACAGGCCATTTCCCAGCTCAGCTCTTCGCCGCCGCCAGCAAACACGATGTCCTGTTTGCCCAACTGAATCTGCTCAACCGCGTTACCGATGCAGTGTGCGGAAGTAGCACAAGCAGAGCTGATTGAGTAGTTCACACCGTGGATTTTGAATGGGGTAGCCAGACAAGCTGATACACCTGAACCCATGGCTTTGGTCACCACATAAGGGCCAACGGCTTTCAGGCCGCGCGGGCCACGCATTGCGTCAGCACCGAACACCTGATAACGCGGAGAACCGCCGCCTGAACCGGCAATCAGACCCACGCGTGGGTTGTTCTGATACTGCTCGTCAGTCAGGCCGGAATCCTGAATCGCTTCCGCCATAGACAGGTAAGCGTAGATTGAAGCATCACTCATGAAACGCACGATTTTGCGATCGATGAGCCCGTTGGTATCCAGTTTGACGTTGCCCCATACGTGGCTGCGCATACCGATATCTCTCATCTCTTCAGAGAAGGTGATACCCGAACGGCCTTCACGCAGAGAAGCCAGCACTTCTTGCTGGTTATTACCAATGCTGGAAACGATACCCAGGCCAGTAATCACTGCACGTTTCATTCAATAGTCCTCATTCCACTTCTTTTGGATTGACGTGCACTCTAGCTTACAGTTGTAAGCCGAACAAGTCCGATCAGCCATTTCCTTTTGTAAATTTGCGTCATGTGACGGCAGTCGTTAAAATCGCGCCACTGCCTGAAAAACGAGCCTTTCCCGTGAAATTAGCCCCGGTTGAACACGCGCAATTAAACTGGAATGATCAGGGTACACCTGTTTCCCGAGCATTCGATGACGTCTATTTCTCCAACGACAACGGGTTGGAGGAGACGCGCTATGTTTTCCTCAACGGCAACCAAATTCCTCTCCGTTTCGCTCAACATTCTCGCGATATTTTTATTGTCGCGGAAAGCGGTTTTGGGACAGGTCTGAACTTTCTTACCTTGTGGCAAGCGTTCGATCGCTTCTGTAGCGAACATCCCGACGCGACACTTAAGCGTCTGCACTTCATTAGCTGCGAAAAATTCCCACTGACGCAAACCGATCTGGTCGCAGCGCACGCACACTGGCCTGAGCTGGCGCACTGGGCAGAACAGTTACAGCAACAGTGGCCACAGGCGCTGCCGGGTTGCCAGCGTTTACTGTTCAACAACGGTAAAGTCACGCTCGATCTCTGGCTCGGTGATATTAACGCGCTAATTAATACCTTTGATGACAGTCTTAATGCTCAGGTGGATGCATGGTTTTTAGATGGTTTTGCGCCGTCTAAAAATCCGGAGATGTGGACGCCGGAACTATTCGCCGCCATGGCCCGTCTGGCCCGGCCGGGTGGGACGCTGGCGACCTTCACCTCGGCAGGGTTTGTCCGTCGGGGATTACAAGAAGCAGGTTTTACCGTGGCTAAGCGCAAAGGCTTTGGTCACAAACGCGAAATGCTAACGGGCGTAATGGAGCAGGTTGCTGCCCTGCCCCATAGCCAACCGTGGTATGCCCGCCCTGCGGCTCGCACTCAGGAAGTGGCGCTGGTTGGCGGTGGCGTGGCGAGTGCCGTACTGGCGCTGGCGCTGTTGCGCCGCGGCTGGAAGGTCACACTTTATTGCGCCGATGCTGCGCCCGCGCTGGGTGCTTCCGGCAATCGTCAGGGCGCACTTTACCCGCTGCTTAATCAGCACGATCCCGCTCTCGCCACGTTTTTCCCTGCAGCGTTCACCTTTGCCCGCCGTTTGTACGACCAGCTATCGGTAATGTTCGAGCATGACTGGAGCGGTGTGTTGCAACTCGGCTGGGACAGTAAAAGTGCCGATAAAATTGCCCAGATGCTGGAGATGGGATTGCCGCATGATGTGGCGTACGGCGTAAGTCAGGAGGACGCGCAGCAATTAGCGGGCGTCGATACCGGTAGTGGTGGCATTTTCTATCCTCAGGGCGGCTGGCTCTCTCCGTCGCAACTGACCAGCAACCTATTGGAGCATGCGCAAAACCTGGGTTTACGCCTGCACTGGCTGCATCGCGTCACCACGCTGGAAACGACGACTGAGGGGTGGACCCTGAACTTCAGCGAGCAACCCTCGGTAAATCATCAGCAGGTGGTGCTCGCCAATGGCCATGCGCTGCTGGAAATTGAGCAAAGCAAAGACTTGCCCGTTTACGCGGTGGCGGGTCAGGTCAGTCATGTGCCGACCAATCCTGAGCTGGGCGCGTTAAATACCGTACTCTGCTATGACGGCTATCTCACGCCAGTCAGCCCGAATTTCAACACCCACTGCATCGGGGCCAGCTACCATCGCGGCGATACCACAACCGATTTCCGTGCTGACGATCAGCAGGAAAATCGCCAGCGCCTGGTGAACTGCCTGCCGGATGCAGAGTGGCCACAGCAGGTGGATATCAGTGATAACGAGGCGCGTGTTGGCGTGCGCTGCGCCACGCGCGATCACTTACCGATGAGTGGCAGCGCGCCTGATTACGCCGCAACGCTGGCGCAATATGCTGATTTGCCGGGGCAGCGAGCACGGGGTGAAACCCTTGCCGATGCACCGGTTCATGCCGGTTTATTTGTGCTGGGTGCGCTGGGTTCACGCGGCTTGTGCAGCGCGCCGCTGGCGGCGGAAGTACTGGCGGCACAGATGAGTGGTGAGCCGCAACCGCTGGATATCACCACGCTGGCGGCATTGAATCCGAATCGTTACTGGGTAAGAAAACTGCTGAAAGGTAAGAAAGCGGGACGCTAGGATGGCGGGGCGAGCGGCCGCCCCGACTTATCAGGCGGTCTGACGCGCCTGCTGGAACAAATTATCCCACATGCCAATCACCAGCGCCTGATCGCGCGGTGACAGTTCACCCGCCGCAATCGCATTTTGCAGGCTGTTGGTCACATGGATTTGCAGCGCTTCGGGTGTGTGCTCACCGCTGATTTCAATCTCAGCCACCGCCAGGGTCAGATGACCACGCAGATAGCCACCGGCAAATAGCTCGTCGTCACTGGCGTGATCAACCATATCGTCAATCAATGCCAGGATGCGGGATTCGAATTCTACGATCATCGTCTTGTTCCTTATTGCCCTTGATACGCCGCGCCGCTACTGCGCTGGCTTCACGCTCTTGCCCCGTTACACGCTGGTTCGCGTTCCCGGGGGTCGTTCATTCGCCGTTATGCTGCAACGCGGGTGACTTTGGGTCATTAATAATATGTTTGCGAATCACAGATCTTCCGGCCACGGGAAGTGTGCCGCCGTCAGCGCTGGCGTACCGTAATAGCTGGCTAACGCATCGATAAAACGTGCCGGACGTGCCGGGATACCCTGCTCAAAATAAGTCATCACCTGAGCATGGACCTTGCGCTGGAACGCGATGCGATCGGGTTCACAATCGCCTTCGAGGTTGTCACAGCTGACATTGAAGGGAAAGCCCGCCGCGACACAGAACAGCCACTCCAGCGCCTGTGGCTTGACTTCCACTGACTCGAACTGACTTTGCGTTTGCGCATCCCGCCCATCCGGGCAGTACCAATAACCAAAATCCACCAGCTTGCGGCGCGCTTCACCGGCAATACACCAGTGAGAAATTTCGTGCAGCGCGCTGGCGTAGAAACCGTGAGCAAACACCACGCGGTTCCACGGCGATTCCTCATCCGCTGGAAGATAGATAGGTTCGTCATCGCCTTTAATTAGACGGGTCTGAAAGTCTTCAACAAAGCAGCCATCAAAAATATCCACCAGCTGCTGGTAATGATGTTCTGTACTCATAATATTTTAATCTTTAAAAAAATTAGCGCCATTGTCGCATTGGCAGCCGTTCTTGACGAGTACTGCTTTACAGCGTGGCTATCCACGCCAGCAACGCGCTGCCATGGCTATCCCACAATAATTTGGCGCTCATCATAGCGGATACAGTCACCACCATCGGGCGGATCAGCTTCTGACCCCGGCTCAGCACCAGTCTGGCGCCGATACGCGCGCCCACGAATGCGCCAATCAACATGATCACGCCCGTGCCCCACACTACCTTTCCGCCGAACATAAAGAACAGCAGACTGCCGAAATTGGAGGTGAAATTTAGGACTTTGGCGTGGGCGGTGGCCTTGGCAAGATTGAAGCCACATAGCGTCACAAACGCCAATGCATAGAATGAACCGGCACCCGGACCAAAAAAGCCGTCGTAAAAACCGACGCAACCACCGCCGACCAGCGCAAAAGCGATCCCCTGCAGGCGATGCTCACGGTCCGACTCGCCCAGCCGCGGCATTAACAGGAACCATAAACCGATGCTGATCAGTAGGAGCGGCAAAATCTGTCGTAGTACATCCGCCTGGATATGCTGAATCAGCACCGTGCCACACACCGCACCGATAAAGGTCATGGCAATGTTCAGCCGCTGTTCGCGCAGATTCACCGCGCCGCGCCGCACAAAGTAGAGGCTGGCAGAGAAAGAACCGCCCACCGACTGTAACTTATTGGTGGCTAAAGCCTGAGCAGGAGAGAGTCCCGCAGCGAGTAATGAAGGAACGGTGAGTAAGCCACCGCCGCCGGCGATGGAGTCGATAAACGCTGCCAGCACCGCAACCAGAAACAACACGCCCAGCAATAGTGGGCTAACAACAAAGAGGTCCATTTTTTTCTCGTAAAGTTAACCCGACCATTCTTATTGCAGGCTGGGCATCCGTGCTCTCTCCTGGTCTCACAAACATCTGTGCCTGGGAGAGAGAACGTTGCCAATGCTGCTGCAACAGGAAGCGTCAAGGCTAGAGTAAATGACGATCTAATAGTGCCTGACAGGATGGCGGCAACGGCGGCGGCGTTTTCTTCACAGGCGGCGTGCTACCCGGTTTTTTCGGCAGGAACCAACTGTCTAACTCTGCACCACAACCATCACCCGGCGGCGGTGCAGCCTGATCTTCACACTCCAGACTGCCTGCCGGACAGCGCAGACGCACGTGCATGTGGGCACGATGGGCAAACCACGGGCGCACTTTATTCAGCCATGCACGATCGCTTCCGGCATCCGCACAAAGCTGCTTTTTAATCGCCGGATTGACAAAGATACGTGTCACTTCATTATCTTTCGCCGCCAGCTTGATCAGGCTGTCGATCTGCGGCTGCCAATGACGCGCAATCACTTGTTTATCATCCGGTGCCACCAAATCCAGTGGCTGTGGCTTCAGCAGCTGCTGCGCCGTCCAGCGGTTTTGCGGCAGCTGCAACCAGATATCGACATCCAACCCGGTTTGATGGCTGGCATGCCCACTGCTGAAGCGCCCGCCGGCCGCCATGCCCATATCACCAATCAACACCTGCCCCAGCTGCAGTTGATGCACCTGGGTACTGAGACGCTGAATAAAGGCAATCAGATCGGGATGGCCGAAATAACGCCGCTGATCCTGACGCATGACCTGATAATTGGGTGAATTGAGTGGCAGTTGCTGTGCACCGACAATACAGCCGTTGGCGAACCCGCCAATCGACTGTGGGCTGCCAGCAATGGGCTGATGGATTTGCTGCCAGGGCGTGGCAGCAAACACGGTCGCACTGCACAACAGCGCGGCAACGGTGGTGAGCAGGCGGCGCATCCGTGGCTTACCAGCGCGGAACGCTGCTGTTGACGTCACCGTTCTGCGCACGCTGACGCAGCAGGTGATCCATCAACACAATCGCCATCATCGCTTCGGCAATCGGTACCGCGCGAATGCCCACGCAAGGATCGTGGCGACCTTTAGTGATCATCTCCACTTCTTCGCCTTCACGGGTGATGGTTTTACCCGGCACGGTGATGCTGGAAGTCGGTTTCATTGCCAGGTTCGCACTGATGGTCTGGCCGCTGCTGATGCCACCCAAAATGCCACCCGCGTGGTTGCTCTGGAAACCGTCGGCACGAATCTCATCGCGATGCTGGCTACCGCGCTGGTTAATCACCGCGAAACCGTCTCCAATTTCCACGCCTTTCACTGCGTTAATGCTCATCAGCGCATGCGCCAGATCGGCATCCAGACGATCAAACACCGGCTCGCCCAGTCCCGGTGGCACGTTCTCTGCCATCACCGTGACTTTAGCGCCGATCGAGTCACCCTCTTTCTTCAGGCCGCGCATCAGTTCATCCAGCGCTTCCAGCTTCGAAGCATCCGGGCAGAAGAACGGGTTCTCTTCAACAATGCTCCAGTCTTTCAGCTCGCAGGCTACATCACCAATCTGTGCCAGATAACCACGTACCTGAATGCCGTGCTTCATTTGCAGATACTTTTTGGCAATCGCACCCGCCGCCACGCGCATCGCGGTTTCACGCGCAGAGGAACGGCCACCGCCGCGATAGTCGCGCAGGCCATATTTTTGCTCGTAGGTGTAATCCGCATGGCCGGGGCGGAACAGATCTTTGATTGCGCCGTAATCCTGTGAACGCTGATCAGTATTTTCAATCAGCAGGCCGATAGAGGTGCCGGTGGTGACGCCCTCAAACACGCCGGACAAAATTTTCACCTGATCCGGTTCACGGCGCTGGGTGGTGTAGCGCGATGTGCCCGGGCGGCGGCGATCGAGATCGTGCTGAATATCCGCTTCCGTAAGAGGAATGCCTGGCGGCACGCCATCAACGATGCAGCCCAGCGCAATACCATGCGACTCGCCAAAGGTGGTTACGCGAAAAACTTGTCCAATGCTGTTACCGGCCATTGTGGTTCCTTGTTGCGATGTTGCGGGCGATGTCTCGCCCCATTTTTAGTCTTTGTAGAAGGAGAAGTGATGCTGTGCCGCGACGATCTGCTCGCGCGTCAGCATAAACACACCGTCACCGCCGTTATTGAACTCCAGCCAGGTAAACGGCACATCCGGGTACTGATCCATCATATGCACCATGCTGTTGCCCACTTCGCAAATCAGCACGCCCTGCTCACTCAGATAATCCGGCGCACAGGCGAGAATTCGGCGCACCAGCTTCAGACCATCACTGCCTGCTGCCAGGCCCAGTTCCGGTTCGTGGCGATATTCATTCGGCAGATCGTCCATATCTTCCGCATCCACGTACGGTGGATTGGTGACGATCAGATCATATTTCACCTGCGGCAGACCACGGAACAGATCGGCACGAATAGGCGTAACGTGGTGGATCAACCCATGTTCTTCAATGTTTTGCTCCGCCACCGCCAGCGCATCCGTGGAGATATCCACCGCATCGACTTCCGCTTCCGGGAAGGCATAAGCACAGGCAATCGCGATGCAGCCACTGCCGGTACACATATCGAGAATGTGGTGCGGTTGTTCACCAACCAGACCGGCAAAACGGTTCTCAATCAGCTCACCAATCGGTGAACGCGGCACTAATACGCGCTCATCGACATAGAACTCGTGACCACAGAACCAGGCTTTGTTGGTGAGATAAGCCACCGGAATGCGCTCGTTAACGCGGCGAATCACACGTTCAACAATGCGGTGACGCTCGCTGGCCGTCAGGCGCGCATTGCGCATATCTTCAGGGATATCCAGCGGCAGCCAGAGCGTGGGCAGAACCAGTTGGACTGCTTCGTCCCAGGGATTATCCGTGCCGTGGCCGTACCAAATGCCTGCCGCCGAAAAACGGCTGACAGCCCAGCGCAGCATATCCTGAATGGTGTGCAGTTCACTCACTGCCTCATCGACGAAAATCTTGTCCACGTAGCCCTCCGCAGGCCTTAAAATCAATCGGCCGATAGTGTGCCACGAAGCCGGGCAGAATTCAGCGCAGCGAGGCGAAAAAGCTGACATTTGTTAACGCTAAGCGTTAAGGTATGCCACCGGCTGTTAACCAGCCCTCTAACCCTATTTTGAGCCATGAGTAAGAAGACGCCCCTAAACCAGGACGATCAGGCGCTGTTTCGTGAGTTGATGAGCGGAACGCGTAAGCTGAAACAAGACACTATCGTGCACAAACCGGTAGTGAAAACCCGCGAAGTCCCGCTGAAAAGACTGCTTTCCGAGCAAGCCGATAACACTCACTACTTCTCAGATGAGTTTCAGCCTTTGCTCTCCAGCGAGGGGCCGATGCGTTATGTGCGCGCGGATGTCAGTCATTACGAGCTGAAGAAATTGCGACGCGGCGATTACACGCCGGAAATTTTTCTCGATCTTCATGGTTTAAGACAGCAGCAGGCCAAACAAGAGCTGGGGGCGCTCATTGCCGCCTGCCGCCGTGAACATCTGTTCTGTGCCAGCGTAATGACCGGACACGGCAAGCACATCCTCAAGCAGCAAACACCGCTGTGGTTGGCGCAACATCCGCATGTGATGGCATTTCACCAGGCACCTAAGCTGTTTGGCGGCGATGCCGCGTTGCTGGTGCTGATTGAAGTCGAAGAGTGGCAACCACCGGAGCTGCCTTAATCCTTAAAAAGGAAAGGGCCGCAGAAGGCGGCCCATAGAGATATGACTTTTGGCGACATTACATCGCTTTGGCCAGTTTTGACGGGCTGACCTGCCACTCCAGTTTGCCTTCACAGGCGTCTGCATCAAAGTTCACATAAGCAATTGCCGACGTAGCAAACATCGGTGGCGCTTCCTGCGGGCAAAGCTCTGACACCAGATAGCCCACCAGCGGCAGATGCGAAATGACTAAGGCTGATTTCACACCCTGCTGCGCCAGCGCCTGCAGATAACAGGCCACCATGCCCGGATCGCCACCTGGCGTCAGTTCTGGTAGCACGTCCTGCCCTTCTGGCAGCTTCAGTGCCTCACGAACCGTGGCGAGCGTCTGCTCTGCACGGAGATAAGGGCTCACTAACACCCTTTCGATATCCAGCGCCTGGCCGTTTAGCCAGCTCGCCATCTGGCGCGATTCGTCACAGCCACAGATTGTGAGTGGGCGCACTGAATCACTCGCTGCTTCCAGAGCTGCATCGCCATGACGCATGATAAAAACTTGCATAAAGCACCGCTGTTGTTTGTCGATATCGTCGGGTACCACAGCACCAGACGCTTCATTCTGCGAATGAACGCTGTGTTTTACCCCAATGGCTTCAGTATAGTCAACCGGTTGTTTATTAAATAAGCACATCTCAGAATGGTGCCGCACCACCTTCTTCATGGCACCATAACTAACCCGCTGAATCTGTGCGCCTATTCATATTTGTGCAGAAGTGTAAAAATTCGTTTGCGCTTCTGACATTGCCATTAAAGCGCCACAGGGCGCGAAACGATCACCATGTTGCTGCATTAATGCACGTAATGTATTGACGATTTGGCTGACGCCGCGTTGATCCATATAGCGGAACGGCCCGCCGAGAAAAGGCGGGAATCCGATGCCAAATACCGCCGCGATATCACCATCCCGAGCATTGCGCACCACGGACTCATCCAGACAGCGTGCGGCCTCATTCAGCATCATCATCACGCAGCGTTGCGCAATCTGTTCTTCGCTCTGCTTTGCCTGCGGTTTGACGCTAATCAGGTCATAGATTGAGGCATCCACTTTGCGTTTTCCCGGCCAGCGAGCCGCGTTGTAAAGGTAAAATCCTTTCTGGTTTTTGCGCCCTTTGCGGCCATCAGCCAGGATGGCATTGACCGCCTCGGGTGCGCTGAAACGCTCGCCATAAGCCTGCAGCAAAATCGGACTGATTTTGCTGCCGACATCAATGCCCACTTCATCCAGCAACTGTAACGGCCCGACAGGAAAACCGAACTTCACTAACGCGCGATCGATATGGTCCACCGGCTCCCCTTCCAGCAAACAGCGCATGGCTTCATTTATATAGGGCGCGAGAATGCGGTTGACGTAAAAACCGGGTTTATCGGCCACCACCACCGCTGTTTTGCCTTGCTGACGCGCCAGCTGAACCGTGGTCGCCAGCGTTTCAGCCGAGGTGCCCGCATGCGGAATCACCTCCACCAGCGGCATTTTGTCCACCGGGCTGAAGTAATGCAGACCAATCACATTCTCTGGGCGCTGCGCGTTGGCGGCAATATCACCAATCGGCAACGAAGAGGTGTTGGAAGCAAAGATAGTGTGCGGCTGACAATGACTTTCGATATCCGCTACCATCTGCTGCTTCAACGTCAAATCCTCAAATACCGCTTCAATCACCAGATCGCGCTGGCTGAACCCCTGAAAATCGATACCGCCGCTGATGCGCGCCATCTGTTGTTGACGCTCAGCGGGTTTCAGCTGGCGCCGCTTCACTTTTTGACTCAGCAGGTCCCAGCTGTATTGCAATGCATGGTTCACACCATTGAGATTGACGTCTTTAATTCGCACCGGAAAACCGGCTTTCAGCGCCGTTACGCTGGCAATACCCCCGCCCATCAATCCGCCACCGAGCACGCCGATGTGTTTTAATGCGCGCGGTTCAGCCTCGGCCACCGCTTCTTTCTTGATCGCGGTCGAGGCAAAAAACAGACTGCGCAGTGCCGCAGATTCAGGGGTCATCGCCAGCTGGCCGAAGGCGCGCGCCTCCGCCGCGTGTCCGGCGTGGCTGCCCTGCTCCAACCCCGTGCGCACCACTTGCAGAATGCGATCCGCCGCCGGGTAATTCCCCTGCGTTTTGCGGTCGGTTTGCCGTTTTGCCATCGCGAATAACAGCGAGCGCGCCAGTGGCGCCTGCATCAGACGATCGCGACGTGACAACTCACGGCGAACAACCTTTCCTTTATGCACACGCGCAATCGCCGTTTCCAGCAAGATGGATTGAGGCACTGCATCGTCAACGATACCCAGTTTCAGTGCCTGTTTAGCACGCAGCTGCTTACCACTCAGAATCAGCGGTAGCGCTTGCGGCACCCCAATCAGTTTTGGCAGACGCTGCGTCCCGCCTGAGCCAGGTAACAGACCCAACTGCACTTCCGGCAGCCCCAGGCGGGTTTTATCATCCAGCGTACAGATACGTGCGCTGCAGGCCAGCGCCAACTCCAGCCCGCCGCCGAGACAGGTACCGTGGATCGCCGCGACCACCGGGAAAGGCAGCGCCGCAATCTCCGCCATTACCTCTTGCCCCTGGCGGGCTAAAGCTTCCGCTTCTTCTGCCGTCTGGCAATCGGCGATCATGCTGATGTCCGCACCGGCGACAAAGTTATCGCTTTTACCCGAAATCAGCACTAATCCCGCCAGCTTCGGATTGCTGCGCGCTTCAGCCAGCACCGCTTTTATTTGTGGGACAAACTCCGCTTTCAGCGTGTTCATCTTTTCGCCCGGCACGTCGATGGTAATGATGCCGACATGATCGAGGCGCATGTGTAAATGGAATGCAGATGCGCTCATTATTCGGCCTCCAGAACCATTGCGCTGCCTAATCCGCCCGCTGCACAGGCGGTCACCAGTCCTAATCCTCCGCCGCGTCTCCGCAGTTCATGCAACGTTTGGGTGATCATACGCGCGCCAGTGGCAGCAAACGGATGGCCGTAAGCAATGGAGCCGCCCAACACATTGAAACGTTCTTCATTCACTTCACCCAAGGCATGCGGGCGATTCAGTACCTCTCGCGCAAAACGCTCATCACGGAACATTTTCAGATTGGCCAGCGTCTGTGCCGCAAAGGCTTCGTGCATATCGATCAGCGTCAGGTCGTTGAGGGTAATGCCAGCGCGATCCAGCGCCAGCGGAGAGGCATAAGCGGGACCCAGCAACATATCCTGCCAGACATCAATCGCAGTAAACGCGTAGCTGCGCAGATAGCCAAGCGGGGTAATCCCAAGCTCTCGTGCGCGGCCTTCACGCATCAAAATCACCGCGGCCGCGCCATCGGTCAGCGGTGTGCTGTTGGCTGCCGTGACGGAACCGTGGCGACGATCAAAGGCCGGTCGCAATTTTGCGTAGTCGCTAGCGCTGGCGTTAAAGCGAATGTTGTTGTCCTGCTCAATTGGTGCTTTCCATGGCGGTACAAAGGCCGCCATCACTTCCTGCGCCAGCACGCCTGACTGCCAGGCACGTGCTGCGTGCTGATGTGAGCGCAGCGCCAGAGCATCTTGTTGTTCACGTGTGATGCCGTGGGTTTTCGCCATTTGTTCGGCGGTATCCCCCATGCGTAAGCCGGTGGAATACTCTGCAACCGCAGGCGGCACCGGCAACAGATCGCGTGGGCGCAGACGGCGTAAGATTTGCAACTTTTTGCTGAAGGTTCGTGCTTTGTTGAGATCGACCAGCGCGCGCGCCAGCGTCTTGCTGACGCCAATAGGCAGTACCGATGAGGAGTCTGCACCACCGGCAATGCCCGCATCAATGGTACCCGCCATCAGGCTTTCCGCCACATTCGCCACCGCCTGAAAACTGGTGGCACAGGCGCGACTGACGCTGTACGCATCAGTGTGCACGCTCAATCCGCTGCTCAGCACGATTTCGCGCGCAATATTGGGCGCTTCCGGCATTTGCACCACCTGGCCAAATACCAGTTGATCGATAACGTCGACCGGCAATTCGCTGCGCGCCATCAACTCTGACACCACCATGCGCCCCAACTCCAGCGCGGGAATGCCATGAAAATCACTCGCCTGACGGGCGAAAGGCGTGCGTAATCCATGGGTTATGGCGATTCGTTCGCCCTGACGCGTCAGCAGCGGCTGCGCTTTGCTCATTGCACTCACCTGTAATTTACGACCGTAGCATCATTGCCAAACAGGTCTGACCTGATCATCAGTGTTAACCAGGTGTTGCTAAGTCGCCAATAACTGAAGAAAAAAAGTGCGAGGGAAGACACGAAAAAGAGAAAACGCTGCCGGAAGGGCTTCCGGCAGCGACAGGATTAGCGTAAGCCGAGTTGAAAAATCAAGGTTTCGGCCTGGCAGGCAAAAGTGAAATCAACATTCAGGCGTAGGCCTGGCGCTTCTTCAACGAATTCTGCGTGAATCTCGCAAGGCTCGGATTCAACCTGACGCGCTTTGTCCGTCAGGTGCTTCAGCATCGCTTCAGCCGCATGACGATCGGCAAAAGCGCCAGACCAGCTCGCCGTGCAATCGGTATTGTCCATTACGGTGCCTACATCTACGCAGCAGCACGCCGCCGTTTCCGTGGCACTGCATTTTTTAATGGCATCAGTCATTGTTTTCTCCTGACGATAAATCGACACAATCGGATCATTTTCTGACACAAAGTGTACGCCCCGCGCGGCCTGGCTTCTATCACTCAGCGGCTAAGTGACGAATATCACACTAAAAATTGATCCAGAACAAATTTGACCGCTATGCTAGATGGGCATCGACAAGATTTTGTTAAGCAGATCTGATTTTATCGATCAAACCGGAAATATTTAAAAAACATTATTGCAACAAATACACAGGTCAGACCTATACTCGTCGCACTGGTCTGATATGTGCCTTTGTCATCAGTCCCTACAATCCGCCGTCCTTTGTTACGCGACGTAACAACGTTTAATAATAAATCTAGATGAGGTTGTGGTCATGAACCATAAGAACCTGTTTGCAAAGTCAGCTGTGGCAGCTGCAGTGGCGCTTATCTCTTCCCAAGTTTACGCCGCAGGCTTTCAACTTAATGAATTCTCAGCAATTGGTTTAGGTCGTGCTTATTCGGGTGAAGGTGCGATGGGCGATACCGCCGCATCTGCCAGTCGTAACCCGGCGACCATGGCATTGATGGATCGCCCTTCTTTCTCCATCGGTACCGTTTATATTGATCCGGAAGTGGATATCAGCGGCCAGAGCCCAACCGGCAACAGCCTGAATGCGAAAAACATCGCACCGAATCAGTGGATCCCTAACCTCCATTACGTTCATCCGATTAACGATCAGTGGTGGGTAGGCGCATCCGTCACCTCTAACTATGGTCTGGCGACAGAGTTCAATGACGGTTACACCGCCGGCGGTTACGGTGGTAAAACCGACCTGATGACCGGTAACTTTAACCTTAGCACCGCTTATCGTTTGAACGAGCACTTCAGCTTTGGTGTTGGCTTTGATGCGGTTTACGCTAAAGCAAAAATCGAACGTTATGCGGGTGAAGCCGGCGCTCGCGTCGGCATGCCAGCGGATACTCAGGTTGCCCACCTGAAAGGTGATGAATGGGGTTACGGCTGGAACGCTGGCATCCTGTATGAAGTGGATAAGAACAACCGCTTCGGCTTCACCTATCGTTCAGAAGTCAAAATTGACTTTGACGGCGATTACAAGAGCAGCATTCCCACCGCTTACAACGGTACACCGCAGGCGATTGCTTTAGGTCTGCCTTACGGCACCAGCGGCCAGACCATTCCGGGTTCACTCACGCTGAACCTGCCAGAGATGTGGGAAGTGTCGGGCTGGCATAAAGTGGCACCACAGTGGGCCGTACACTATAGCCTGACCTACACCAGCTGGAGCCAGTTCCAGGAGCTGAAGGCCACGGGCAGCAACGGTCAGACGCTGTTCTATAAAGATGAAGGCTTCAAGGATGCGTATCGCATCGCGCTGGGTACCACTTACTTCTACGACGATAACTGGACGTTCCGTACTGGTATCGCGTTTGATGACAGCCCGGTTCCTGCCGATAAACGCTCAATCTCAATTCCGGATCAGGACCGTCTGTGGTTGAGTGCCGGTGCTTCTTACGCCTTCAACGAAAATGCGTCAGTCGACCTTGGTATCTCTTACATGCACGGCCAGAAAGTCACGGTGAAAGAAGGCCCTTACACCTTTAACTCCGAAGGTAAAGCCTGGCTGTACGGCGCGAACTTTAACTACAAGTTCTGATGCTGAAAACAGTGTGAAAAACGGCGACAGTGATGTCGCCGTTTTTTATTGCGCTATCCTTTTGCCGGCGCCAGATCCTTCACATCGGCTGGGCTTTCCCCCATTTGCAGATGCAAACGCCGATGACGGTACGGCGAGTGCTGCGCCACAACGTCCATATTCAACTCCACGCCTAAGCCCGGTTCATTTGAAGGGATGATGTAGCCCTCTTCCCATTGAATCGGCTGTTTAAGGATGGTCGCGTGGAAGCCATCCCAGGTTCCAATGCTCTCCTGGATAAGGAAGTTGGGCGTACAGGCGGCCAGTTGGATACTGGCGGCGGCGCCAACCGGACCGTTATAGAGATGTGGGGCAATCTGCGCGTAATGCACTTCTGCCAATGCAGCAATCTTCTTCGCTTCCAGCAATCCACCGACGCGCGCCACATTCATCTGTAAGATGCTGGCAGCCCCGGCCTGCAGCAGTTGGTGGAATTCGTATTTGGTGGTGAGGCGCTCACCTGCCGCAATGGGAATGGAAGTGTGCCGCGCGACATCGCCCATCGCTTCGGGTTGTCCCGGCGGGACAGGTTCTTCAAACCACAGCGGATCGAATTTTTCCAGCCGCTTAGCCAGGCGAATGGCAGATGAAGGCACCATCTGACCATGCGTGCCAAATAACAGATCGGCTTTGCTGCCCACTGCTTCGCGGATGCGCTTACAGAACAGCTCACAACGATCCAGCACTTCCAGCGAAAGCTGATGACCGGAGTAGGCTGTGTAAGGCCCGGCAGGATCAAACTTCACGGCGGTGAAGCCTTTCCTCACATTCTCGGCGGCGCACTCCGCAGCCAGATCTGGATCATCATAATCATATTCTCCTCGCGCATTAGTGGGATACAGATAGGTGTAGGAGCGTAAACGTGGCTGAACCAAACCACCAAGCAGTTGATAAACCGGTTTGTTCGCCGCCTTACCGATAATATCCCAGCAGGCCATCTCCAGGCCGCTCACTACGCCCATCATGGTGAGATCGGGCCTTTGGGTGAAACCACTTGAGTAGGTTTGGCGAAACAGCCGTTCGGTGTGATGCGGATCCTGATCTAACAGATAGCGTTCAAACACGTCCTGAATGATCGGCACCATCGCGTCCGGGTGAAAGGTTGCAGCATAAATTTCTCCCACGCCCTCGATGCCATCATCGGTCTTCAACTTCACAAACAGCCAGTACATGCCACCCAAATGCGGTGGAGGGACGGCAACCACATGGGTTTCCATTGAGATAACTTTCATCAGGCTTCCTCTTTGGTTTTAAAACGAACGTGTAAACGCCAGGCACCAAAAGCGCCGCATAGCGTGATAAAAACGATGTAGGCAAAGAAAAATCGGTATCCTGTCGCGCCAGGAAAATGTTGCGTGAGGTAACCGCTGAGCAGTGGAAGATAGATATCGGGCGAGTAGCCAATGACGGAAACTAAACCAATGGCTAAGCCGGTACAGTGAGGTGGGATATCGCAGCGATCGAGTAATGCCCAGTAAAGCCCGCGCACGGCATAGGCGAACATCCCCACCAACAGCACAAATGCAATTAAGGCCCCATGCGGAATGCCTGATGGCAGTAAAATCAGCCCTGTGACGCCCAAAGCACCACAAATCAGCACGCCACAAAGCACGCCAGCACGTGAAGTTTTATCCGCCAGCCAGCCACCGCCAATACCCCCAATCGGGCGCATCCACATTTTCCCAGCGGTAATAAACGCGGCCAGTGCCGCAGTGACACCATAATCAGATGTTCTTAAATACGCGGAGAAATTGTACGTTGACCAAAACAGCTGATAACCGCAGAACACCACGCTGGCAAGTAACCAAAGATTAGGCTTGCCCGCGATGGTTTTAAAATCCTGCCACAGACTGCCCTGACGAGCGACTACCCGTGGCTGAGACGCTGTAACTGAAGGATCACGGATAAAAGCGAGAATGAAGGCTAGAACCACGCAAAGTGTGGCGTACATCAGGATCACATGGCGGAAGCCCGTTTGCTCCAAACCCTGGGAAGCGTACCAGCCAAACAAAGCCACCGCGACCGTGGCGAGAGAAGCTTCAACCATGCCACGCCCGCCATCCAGTATGCCGAAAAACCTGCCGCGCTCATTAGACTGAGCAATAGCGCCCACACGCTTGATGACAGCGGACCAGAAGGTTAATCCTGTGGTGAGTCCCCAACTGGCGAAGATCAGCATCAATATTGGGAAAGGCGGTTGGCTGGCATAAAGAAAGCCCAGTAGTCCGGTCGCGAAAAGGGAGAAACAGATCAGGATGCGCGGGGCAATACGATCCGCCAGCCAACCACTGGGTAAATAACTCAATACAAATACAGTGCCAAGCATCGAGTAGAGCTGGCCAAGTTGCAGATCGTTGATGCTGAAATAGGCGATCAATGTCGGCTGATAATACTGGCGTAGATAGAGAAGCGGATAAATCGTCCCTGCGGCTAAAACCACTAGCATCAACTGGAACCAACGCTGGCCCACACTGAGTGTCATCTGAGCGCTTTCATGCTCGGGTATTGCCGTTTTCGTTGCGGTAGAAGTGCTGTCCGTCATGGCGATTCCTTGCTCAATAAATGAAATAAAACATCGTTTTAATTCACCCTACGTTAGCGAGCAGGAAAATGGTCAGCCAGTGGTATTGTTCACTTTGTTAAGTAATTGTGACCTTAAACGTACAAAAGCAAGGGAATTGGAATAGGTCCAAAAATTACTGTGAAGCGATTCTAACTATGACTAATTAATCATAACTTAATACTAATTAGCTAAAAAAATGGCGACACTTAAGGTCGCCATTTCAGATCTGCCATATTCGGCATTACTGTGAATCGATGTCCTTCAAATCATCCTGAATCGCACTGGCGTTCGGATTCTCTTCCGGTTTTAACTTCCCGCCGTTGGCGAGGAAATCATTACGCTGGAAGTAGGCGTTGCGGATAAACGCATACGGATCCTGCTGCTGTTTCAGGATGGCATCGGAATCCAACAGCTGTGCACGTGTTTCCACACCTTCCAGTGTCCATTTACCAATCGACATCGGCCAGGTCAGCCAACTCAGTACCGGATAAAGCGTATCGACATAGTCGCCGCCATCCTGACGCACCGTGAAGCTGCCATAACCCGGCAGAACCACATAAGGACCGTAGCCCACACCGTAACGACCCAGCGTGCTACCGAAGTGGTGCGGAACTTCTCGCGCCAGTTCAGGATTCGCTTTGCCCGCCACATCGATAAATCCGCCCAAGCCCAATACGGTATTGAGGAAGAAACGCGTGAAGTGGATTCCTGCCTGGCGCGGTTCACCCACCAGAATCGAGTTCAGCATGCTGGCCGGTTCGTCCAGGTTGCCGAGGAAATTACTCATACCACTGCGCGCAGGCACCGGCACGTAATCGCGCCAGGCAACCGCAACCGGGCGCACCACATAAGGATCCAGCACGTTCATGTTGAAGTTAAACATGGTGCGGTTAAAGCCTTCGAGCGGATCGCTACGCTGGGCAGGCTGCGTTGGATCGGCCGGTTTGGAACTGGCACATCCCACCAGCAGCAAGCTGGCCAGCGCCAGACCGGTCAGGCGGTTATTCATTCTTATCTCCCTGTGCGGTTGAATAATGTATCGCTTCAGGGCTGCTGTTGATTAATCTCCACAGCCAGTTGCTGATGACCATCCCAGGGGGTGATCGCGCTTAAGCCAAACCAGTCTCCCGACTGAGGATTGGCGCTACCATCGCGCGAAATACGCACCCTGACCTGCACCTGATGCTGCGCCGAAAGCAGGCGATCGGGCATCATGGCGTTGCTGTCATCCAGCGTGAGCGATAACGGGAAATGGCTCAGCGGTAAACGCTTCACAGCCACAGGCACCGGTGAAACACCGTCAGACACAGAAATATACAACACTCCGCCTTGCGGTAACATTTTTTCTGCCTGCGGAGTTAAACTCACCGTCAATGCCAGGTGACTATTTTGCTGTCCCGCATCAGTTTTCGCTTGTTCAATGCTGCGCTCTATCATGGTAATGCGCTTGTCACCCGCGGGCAGAAGCTTCAGCATCACCTGCCAGGCACCAATCGCTTGATCATATTGCTGCTGCTCAAAAGCATTAAATGCCAACAAGCTTAGGGTGCGCACGTTGCTATGGTCGCGTTTTAGCAGATCTTTCAGCATCACATTGGCCTGGCGGTTGTCCTGCGGATCGCTGGAGCGCGTCAGGACTTCGGCATAATCCTGCTGCAGTTCCAGATTATCAGGTGCCAGTTGCAATGCACGCTGGAAGGCCTGGCTGGCATTCGTCGCGTTATTCAGCACCATGCCAAGGCGGCCCAGCATCGTCCAGTCATTGAGGTTTTGCGGATCGTCTTGCAGAGCGGTGCGCAACCCTAATTGTAGGCGAGCCAACTCTTCCATGGTTAAGGGCGCCGCTTTGGGATCCATCACACGGGCGCGCAACTGGGGGTATTCCTGCTGCACGCTAACCCAACCGGCCAGTTGCGCCAGTCCACCTGTCTTCAGGTAAAAGCCAACCGACACCAGCAACAATACAATCAGTCCCGGCAATAGCACCCAACGGCTACTGCTATGGATGCGCGCGGCGTGCTCGTTCGGCACATCGGTGAGCAGCGTTTGTTGCAGTTCACGCACCATCTCCGGGCGCTCGGCAACCACGCCTTCCTCTTCATCACGCGCTAATTCGCGCAGGCGCTGCTGGTAGAAATCGGTATTCAGACGATCGCGATCGCCGCTAGTGGCTTGACGTTGACGCCAGCCTGCACTGAGAAACAGCGCCGAGGCCGCCACCAGCAAAATAATCAGGGTAATCCAGAATCCAGTCATTACGGCTTCCCGTCACGCTTAAGAATCGCCGCAAGGCGTTGTTGTTCATCGTCATCGAGATCGCTACGGGTTTTCCCCCGGCGATTGCGCAGAATAATAATCAAGCCGCCCAGCACCACAAACAGCGCCGGCCCCACCCACAAAATCAGCGTTGAAGGGGTAACCGGTGGTTCATAAGTGACGAAGTTGCCGTAGCGCGCCACCATATAATCGATGATCTGCTGGCGACTTTGGCCCTGCTTCATCAGCTCATACACTTTCAGACGCATGTCTGCGGCAATCATCGCATTGGAGTCGGCAATGCTGTTGTTCTGACACTTAGGGCAACGCAGCGAACCGGTGAGATCGCGGTACTGCTCTTCCTGCTGTACCGAATCGAACTGGTAAGTATCAATGGCAGCCCACAGGCTGGTGCTGAGCAGAATGCCCGCGATTAACAATAGAAGCCTTTTCACGCACCGGCCCCCTTGCTGTATTTATCCCACAGTGGTTTCACTTCTTCGTTCCACACGCGATCATTCATATCCCCCGCATGGCGATAACGAATAATACCGTGGCCGTCGATCAGGAAGGTTTCCGGCGCACCGTAGACGCCGAGATCCAGACCTAACATGCCGTCACCGTCATACAGGCTCAGCGCGTAAGGGTTGCCCAGCGTGTTCAGCCAGGTGACCGCTTTGGTGCGATCATCTTTGTAGTTCAGCCCGACGACGCGAATGCCCTTCTCGGCCAGCGTGTTGAGATACTGATGCTCAGCACGGCATGTCGGGCACCAGGTGGCCCAGACATTGAGCAGGATCGGTTTGCCGTCGGTCAGAACTTGCTGATCGTAGATTTTGCCCGGCTTATCGAGCGCTTCCAGTTTGAAAACCGGTACCGGCTTACCAATCAGCGCCGATTCCAGACGCGTGGGATCATCCCCATTAGCGTTGCGAGACAACTGCCACAACAGCGCGGCCGCCAGCAGCAGAAACAGCACTAACGGGATGAACATGATTTTCTTGCTCATGCCAGCTCCTCCTGCTGCGCTTTTTTGCGCGAACGATAACGTGGGTCCAGCAGGCACAATAGGCCGCCGACCGCCATAAACACGCCGCCGAACCAAATCCAGCGCACGAACGGTTTGTAATAGATGCGCACCGCCCAGGAACCGTCATCCAATTCTTCGCCCAATGCCGCGTAGAGATCGCGAGTGAAACCACCGCTGATTGCCGCTTCGGTCATCATGGTACGGGCTGCGGTATAGAACCGTTTTTCAGCATGCAGTACCGCTTCAAATTTTCCGTCACGCGTCACATCGATAATGGCGACACCGCCGCTGTAGTTCGGTCCTTGCAAATTGTGTACGTCGCGGAAAATGAAGTGATAGTTGTGGATATCCACGGTATCGCCTGACTTCATGCGCACATCGCGCTCAACGCTGTACTGCGTGCTAAAAGCGATACCCACCACCGTTACGGCAACGCCTAAATGACCCAGCACCATGCCCCAATGGCTGCGGGTTAAATGACGCAGGCCTTTGAAGAAGCTGTGGCGATGGGTAGCGCGCTCGTGCAGTTCCATCAGCGTCAGCAGAATCACCCAGATCGCCATCAGCAAGCCAATCACTGTCATCGCTTCAATGCGGTCCTGCAGCAGCCACGGCAGCGCGATCGACAAGATCAGTGTGACCAGCAAACCGACACCCAGGCGTTTCCACAACTTCTGCGGCTCATCGCGACGCCAGCGCACCAGCGGCCCAATGCCGAGCATCAGAGCGAACGGTGCCATCAACCAGGTAAACATGGTGTTGAAGAAGGGTTCGCCGACAGAAATACTGCCCAGTCCAAGCTGCTTATGGACTAACGGCAACAACGTGCCCAGCAGCACCACCAGCATGGCCGCAATTAGCAGAACGTTATTACCCAACAGGAAGGATTCGCGTGACCAGGCTTCGCTCTGCACGCGGCTGCGCACCTTGCCACCTTTGATGGCATAAAGCAGCAGCGAGCTACCAATCACGATTACCAGGAAGGCGAGAATGAACATGCCGCGCGCCGGATCGGAAGCAAATGAGTGCACTGACACCAGCACGCCTGAACGCACCAGGAAAGTGCCCAGCAGGCTTAATGAGAATGCCGTGATCGCCAGCAGCACCGTCCAGGATTTGAAGCTACCCCGTTTTTCTGTCACCGCTAGCGAGTGCATCAACGCCGTACCGGCCAGCCATGGCATGAACGAAGCATTCTCGACCGGATCCCAGAACCACCAGCCGCCCCAGCCCAGTTCGTAATAGGCCCACGCAGAACCGAGCACGATACCAATGGTCAGGAAAACCCAGGCTGCGGTGGTCCACGGGCGTGACCAGCGCGCCCATGCGGTATCGAGACGCCCTGCCATCAATGACGCAATAGCAAACGCAAATGCCACCGAGAAACCGACATACCCCATGTAAAGCAGAGGCGGATGGAAAATCAGCCCGATATCCTGCAGCATCGGATTGAGGTCGCTGCCATCAACCGGGAAGTTCGGCAGGGTACGAGTAAACGGATTCGAGGTGAGCGTAATAAACAGCAGGAAGCCGAGATTGATCATCCCCATGACTGACAACACCCGCGCCAGTGCATCCTGCGGCATGCCGCGACTGAAAATCGCGACGGCTACCGTCCAGGTACTGAGCAACAGCACCCACAGCAGCAGTGAACCTTCATGCGCGCCCCAGGTGGCTGCGATGCGGTAGTAAACCGGCAGCAAGGTGTTGGAGTTGGTGGCGACATAGGCCACGCTGAAATCGTTAACGATAAACGCATGTACCAGCACCACGAAGGCGGCAACGATACAGGCGAACATGCCCCACGCCAGCGGACGTGCCATCGCCATCAAACGTGCATCCTGACGGGTTGCGCCCCACAACGGATAAATACTTAATAGCAGCGCGAGTCCCAGCGCCAGGCAAAGCAGAAAGCTGCCAATTTCCGGCATCATGATTGAGCACCTGCCTGCTGATAAGTCGCTGCAGGTCCTGTGTGGTTTTTCTTCATCGCATCTTCAATTTCTGGCGGGGTGTATTTTTCGTCATGTTTTGCCAGCACTTCTTTGGCATTGACCAGGTTGCCGCTTTCAAGCACGCCCAGCGCCACCACGCCCTGCCCTTCACGGAACAGATCCGGCAAGATGCCTTCGTAACTTACGCTGATCACGCCGTTGGCGTCATACAGCTTGAAAGAGACAGCCAGCGTTTTCGGATCGCGCTTCACGCTGCCAGGCATCACCATGCCGCCGACGCGCAGACGTTGCCCGGTTTCCGGCATCTGATGCGCTTCACCTTTGCCGTACAGAATTTCACTCGGGGTGTAAAACAGGTCAATGTTGGAACGCAGCGCATACATCACCAGCGATGTGGCCAGGCCTAAGCCGACCAAAATCGCGACCACCACATACAGGCGGTTACGACGACGGATATTCACACGGTTTCTCCTGCTGCTTCACTGGCAGCTTTTTTCGACTTGGCCGCGCGAATGCGGCGCTCCCTGGATTGACGCTGGCGAATTTCTGCCAGCAAACGGCGGCGGAACAACAGGGTATGCAGCACCAGACCGAATAAAGGGATTAACGTGAGGATGACGGCGAGCCAGACATAGAAGGCATAGCCGCCCATGGCGAAGAAGTCGCTCCATGATGAGAAAGCCGGTGTCATGCTTTGCGCCCTCCCTGAGCCACATCGATCGCCCATGGACGATGGCGCTCGCTGAACAGGATCAGGTTACGCAGGCGCATTAGCGTCAGCGCGCCAAACACCAGCAGATAACCGAGAATGGCCCAACGCAGCGGCGTCCGCATACTCGGCGCAATTGCCTGCTGCAAAATGCCTGACGATCCCTGATGCAAGGTGTTCCACCACTGTACCGAGAAGTGGATGATGGGCAAGTTAACCACGCCCACCAGAATCAGAATGCCTGCGGCACGACCGGCGGTGCGACGATCCTCAAACGAGTGATAGAGCGCAATCACGCCCATATAGATGAACAGCAGCACCAGTTCCGAGGTTAGGCGCGCATCCCAAATCCACCAGGTGCCCCACATCGGTTTGCCCCAGGCGGAACCCGTCACTAACGCGATAAAAGTAAACACCGCACCAATAGGCGCCATCGCTGCCGAAACCAGATCCGCCATCTTCATCTGCCACACCAGGCCGATAAACGCGGCAATCGCCATGGATGCGTAAACGCCCATTGACCACATCGCGGCTGGCACGTGAATGTACATAATTCGGAAGCTGTTGCCCTGCTGATAATCGGCCGGTGCAAAGCCGAAGCCCCACACCCAACCAAGCAGCAGCGTTGCCACGCCAAGCACGGCGAACCACGGAATTAAGCGACCGCATAGCTGGTAAAGCCGCTCAGGCTTCGCCCACTGGTGTAACCATTTCCACATTTGCATAGCTCACAATAAAAAGAATTCGGATACCGGCTGCTCTGGGGCAGCACGGATTAATGCAGACTAATGCGCAAAGCCGCAGCAGTAGCAAACGGCGAAAGTGTTGCGCTCACTGCCAGCATCGCGCCAAGAATTGCCAGATAGCCTCCGATCGGCAATCCCTGACCGGCGGCATCGATGGCCGCGCTGGCAAAGATCAGAACAGGTATCGACAACGGCAATACCAGTAAACTCAGAAGTACGCCGCCACGCCGCAGCCCAACGGTCAGACCGGTGCCAATCGCACCAAGAAAACTCAAGGTTGGCGTGCCGAGTAAAAGCGTCAGCGCCATCGCGCGCCAGCCAGCAAAATCCAGTGACAGGAGTAGTGCCGCCAGCGGCGACAGTAAAATCAGTGGCAAGCCCGTAATCAGCCAGTGAGCAATCACTTTTCCCAGCACCGTGACGGGCAACGGTGTCGGTAGCAAAAGTAGTTGCTCCAGCGAACCATCCAGAAAATCATCACGGAACAGTCGTTCAAGCGCCAGCAGTGAGGCTAACAATGCCGCAACCCACGCCACGCCTGGCGCAATGCGCGCCAGTTGCTGAGGATCCGGCCCGATACCTAACGGAAACAGCGTGATAACAATCAGGAAAAACCACAGCGGGTTAATCACCTCGGCACCGCTGCGAAATGCAATTTTCAACTCACGCTGAATCACGCGACCTAACATCAAGCCCACTCCGAGATGAGGCGGATTTTGCGCACGCGTTCACTCTCATCAGGCAAATCCTGATGGGTAGTCAAAATCACTGCGCCTCCGTTATCGGCATGTTCAGCGAAACGCGCCATTAATTTTTCCACGCCGCCTTTATCAATGGCCGTGAGCGGTTCATCCAGAATCCAGATTTTTGCCGGGCTGAGCCACAGGCGAGCCAGGGCTACACGCCGTTGCTGACCTGCGGACAACTGCGCAACCGGCACCTCTTCATATCCCAGCAAGTTCACCTGCTCCAGCGCGTCGAAAATCACTTCTTCATCACGATCGCCGTGCCAGAAATGCAGGTTTTCCAGAGGTGAGAGTACCGACTTCACACCAGGATGATGGCCAAGATAGAGCAAGTTTTGATGCCATATTTCGCGCTGCTGACGAATCGGCTGCGATTGCCACATCACTTCGCCCTCTTCTGCCCGGCTTAATCCAGCCAGCAGACGCAGCAGTGAGGTTTTTCCTGCCCCGTTAGGGCCTTCAATTTGCACAATGTCACCCGGTTGCACTTGGAAGCTCAGACCATGAAACAGGGTTCGCTCATCACGAACGCATGAGAGATTAATGACTTCGAGCATGAAAGAGGGAATCGCAGCTGTGAAATAAGGCGGGGATAATACCACAATGAATCTGTGGGCCGAAGTCTGTGAGGTAGCTCTCACTTCCCCCAAAGGGGGTATTCGTGCGCATCAGATCAAGGAATTGCGCAAAAAATCGCCTCAGTTAAAATCTTGTTACTCTTAAATTGAATCTTCGTAACATTTCGCTCTTGAAAAAACCGTCTACGCTTATTACGCGTTGGCATTATCACCAGGGGAAAACATGAAGCAATCACCATCCATTTCAGAACATGACAATGATGTCGAGAGCGACGAAAAGGACCAGGGGAAAGAGATTGAAGTGGATGAAGATGCCCTGCCCTCACGGGCTGCTGCCATTCATGAAGAGATCCGCCAGGATGGCGAGAAAGAGCTAGAGCGCGACGGCATGGCCTTATTATGGTCTGCCGTGGCTGCGGGGCTCTCCATGAGCGCTTCGCTGATGGCAAAAGGGATTTTCCATGTGCATTTGGCCGATGTGCCAGGCGGTTTCCTGCTGGAGAATCTGGGTTATACCTTCGGCTTTGTCATCGTCATTATGGCGCGCCAGCAACTGTTCACTGAGAATACAGTTACTGCGGTATTACCGGTTATGCACAAACCCACTGGCGGTAATTTCATGCTGTTATTGCGTCTGTGGGCCATAGTGCTGGCAGGAAATTTGATCGGTACGGCGCTCGGCGCATTGGCGTTTAATCATATGCCGATTTTTGACGAGGCAACTCGCCAGGCCTTCACCGTGATCAGCGAAAAGGTGATGGACAACTCCCCCAGCGAAATGTTTGCCAATGCCGTGATTTCAGGTTGGATTATCGCCACCATGGTCTGGATGTTCCCTTACGCGGGCGCGGCCAAAATCGTGGTGATTGTGATGATGACCTGGCTGGTTGCCCTCGGCGATCTGGCGCATATCGTGGTGGGTTCAGTGGAAGTGCTGTATCTGGTGTTTGCCGGCACACTGCCCTGGCAGGATTTTCTCTGGCCGTTTGCGCTGCCTACCCTGCTGGGAAATATCACCGGCGGCACGTTGATTTTTGCACTGATTAGCCATGCGCAAATTCGCAACGATATGAGCGAGGCGGCGAAGGCCAAAGCGAAGGCGGAACAGAAGCGCAAAGAGAAAGCGCAGAAGAAACAACAGTGATCTGTGGCACGACATTGTTGATAGATTGAGCAAACAGGATTTACACGGTTAAATTCTGCTGGTCGGTACGCTATACTGCGCGCCGCGTCTCCTTAGTTAAATGGATATAACGAGCCCCTCCTAAGGGCTAGTTGCAGGTTCGATTCCTGCAGGGGACACCATATCGCCGTTCGCTGCCCTCCTCATCCCCCTTTATATAAGCCAATCGCCGAATCATTGGCACGCAAAGATTTTTGATGAGTGGCGGTGGGTTTAACTAAACCAAGACGGCTACGGGTATTCATGAGAAATAGAAATGCGCTATCAACTTGTAGACCGTAGTGCCAATAGCGATTAAGGCTGGAACACCGAGTAAAACAGCCAACTTCGCTTCAGAGATCTTTTTATCAACTGCATCTGTCGAAGGCTTTTTAACGAGTGACTCTTTAAGACCTTCTAGTTTTTCAAGCACGGCAGCCATGTTTCTATCGATTGATTTTACATCGGCCTTTAGCTCTTCAACATCACGTCTAATATGACTGACGTCAGATTCAAGTTTTACAACGCGCGCTTCAAACATGTTTCCTCCAGCCTGGTAACTATAATTCTGATCATAAGCAATGCCATCCCCAGGCAGAAATCTACTCCTGGTAAACATGCGAATCCGAATGGACGTTGGATGTGACGAAGGGCAGCTTGCGGTGTTCATCATTCCCTCATATTGGCTTTAGGTCTAATCCCTTAAAACAGCCAGCGCGCTATACCTAAGCTGAGTCCAGCCGCGCTCATTATTCCACCCAGGATCCATTTGGTTTGTTTGGTCATCTCTATGTGAATTTTGGCGATCTCTACATGAGTTTTAGCGATTTCCTGATGTAAATCGGCTTTCGTTACGTAGTTAGACTTGATCACCGCCAGGTCGGTTTTCACCGTTTCCATATCGGTTTTCAACGTTTTAATATCTGCCTTCATTTCAAATACATCGGCTTCAAGCTTTGAAACGCGCATTTCCATCGTTACCACTCCGCATAAGCTAAACATGTAATTATCACATCAAAAACAACATGTTAATGGATGGCATTGTATCTAAGGCGAAGAAAAGTTCATCACAATTAGCATGAGAGTGAATGAATCTGAGATGTTTCTCGAAGGTAGAAACTGGCTGTTTCAGGTAATTACAGCGGAATCAAAGCTGGTGCGCGTTTTGGCGCCATGCGGAAGGGGTGACACCATGCAACTGGCGGAAACGGTTACTGAAGTGACTGGAAGAGTGGAAACCGCAGCGCAGCGCGATCTCAGTTAACGGCAGAGCGCTGAACTTTAGCAGTTGCAGTGCGGTATCCATACGACGACGCATCACGAACTGATGTGGCGCTTCGCCCACGCTGCTGCGGAACATGCGAGCAAAGTGATACTCACTCAATGAAGCTTCCGCAGCTAATTGCGCCAGCGTCAACGGCTGATCCAACTGTGCATCAATAAAAGCCAACACGCGCCGCAATACCGCGGGGGCTAATCCGCCGCGCACCTGTGGCACCTGCCACTGCACTTCACTGTAGCTCTGCAAAAGATGCGTCATTAACAACGTTGAGGCACTGCTCAGCATCAATTGATTGGCGGGTTGCTGCCAGTCAACGCTCAGCAGGAAATGGCGATAAAGTTGCGTGATGCGATCGTCGTCGGCAAAGATCTTTTCATGCAGGTTAAGTTGGGCGGGGCTGCGATCCCAAATCTGTTCGCCAAGATGACGCAAGTGCTCGTCAGTACAGTAGAGATGCACGAACGACAAATCGGCGCGTAAATCCCAGGTGGATTCAATACCAGAAGGCATCAGGCAGAAGCGATCCGGACCACCGCCGTTGCGCCAACCATGCTGAGTTTTATGCCAGGTGTCATAGCCATCCGCGGTATACAGGCTGAGCGTATGGTGATCGCTAAGATTAGTGACACGATCGCCACTATTAAACCAGGCCGCCAACTTGATGCCACCCGAAAGCTGCACGCTATCGTGCAATTGCGCTTTATGGCGCTGCAGCATGTCGAAGGTTTGATAATCGGGCATCAAAGGCATCCACTCACAGGTTAATAACGCACAGTTTACGGATCTCCACGGCCAGAAAACAGGCCAACGCAGGACATCCGTGTAAAAAGCGCAAGATTTTGCAATTCGCGCGCAACCGCGTGCAAGCAGATGGCCATCATGATCGTCACACTTCAGGCAATGATTTTGCTGGAGAGAATGCGATGAACATTATGTTGTACCTTGCGGTGGTGTTGATTTGGGGCACGACCTGGATTGCAATATTCCTGCAACAAGAAGCGGCTAACACGCCGGTTCTGGTGGCGGTATTCTGGCGCTTTTTGCTGGCCTCAGTACTGATGCTGGTGATCCTGAAGCTGATTAAACGCCTGCGCCCGCTGGATAAGCAGGATCACCTTTTCTGCTTACTGCAAGGCTGTTGCGTATTTGGCTTCAACTTCGTTTGTTTCTATCATGCGGCAGCGTGGATCAGCAGTGGCCTGGAATCGGTCATCTTCTCCATGTCCGTGCTGTATAACGCGCTCAACAGCTGGATCTTTTTCCGTCAGCGCCCACCGTTTCGCCTGTTGCCCGCGGCCGTGCTTGGTTTGGGGGGAATTGTTGCCTTGTTCTGGAATGACATTCAGGCAGCACACCCGGCTCCGCAACTGCTGTGGGGCGTTGGGCTGAGCGCGTTGGGCACGCTTGGATTCTCATTGGGTAACATGATTTCGACTCGCCATCAGCGCCGTCAACGTGATGTGCTAACTACCAACAGCTATGCCATGTTATATGGTGCAATTGTTATGGCAATCATCGCACTATTGAATGGCGATTCATTAGCGCCTGCGCTGAATTTGCAGTGGCTTGGTTCGATGAGTTATCTGGCCATTTTTGGCTCTGTGCTGGGATTTGGCGCTTATTTCACACTTGTCGGTCGTATCGGAGCCAGCCAGGCCGCCTACTGCACACTGCTTTTCCCATTGGTGGCACTGACGTTGTCGACTATTTATGAGGGATATCAGTGGCACGGCAATGCCATCGTGGGTCTGTCGATGATTCTGATGGGGAATATGGTGATGTTTGTGCGCTGGCCCACGGCACGCAAATTACGCCTGGCATGAATAGCGAGAGCGGGCATTGCGCCCGCTCTTTGGTCCTCTAGCGCCAGCCCTGAACGCCGATATTGAGCTGGTGAGGTTTATTGATGGCTTTTCTGGCAATCCAGTAAAGCAGAACGCGTTCATCATCTCTGTCGCGATCGGCCATAGCCAGTAATTTCAGCGACAGCGTGGATTTATTCACAGGCTGATGCTCATCGCTTAACTCGATCACCGCCTGACCGATGATGCAGCAAACTTCATCCTCGCTTGACGCGGATTCATATGCTCGGTCTGTCATATTTCCTCCTATTGAGTGAATCTTAAGCCTGGCAAAAAACTGTCATCTTGCAGTGAAATCGGTACGCTTATAACACCCGGTTACACATGCTTACCCATGGCAACCGCTACGCTTAAATTGACATCACTGTGACCCAATGCCATTCATACCCGTATTACTGCATTTCATTCCTTCATCCTGTCTCTTGATGCCCTGCTTCGCCCCACGCGCGCGTAAGCTGCCTATTATCGCTGCAGATTCCGCATTCCCTGAGGGGAGAGATAAAAATGAAAACAGAACTATCCGCGCAGTTGCAGCGCACCCGCATGCTTACCCTTATCGGCACCATCATCACTCAGTTTGCACTGGGTTCGGTTTACACCTGGAGCCTGTTTAACGGCCAGTTGGCGCATAAGCTTGATGCGCCAATCAGTCAGGTTGCCTTCTCGTTTGGTTTACTCAGCCTGGGCCTGGCGATTGCATCGTCACTGGCGGGAAAATTACAGGAGCGCTTTGGTGTGCGTAACGTCACCATCGGCGCCGGGATTTTAATGGCGATTGGCTTTTGGCTGACCGCTCATGCCGATAACCTGATGATGCTGTATCTCAGCGCCGGCATCCTGGTCGGTTTAGCGGATGGCGCAGGATACCTGATGACGCTGTCAAACTGCGTGAAGTGGTTCCCGGAGCGCAAAGGATTAATCTCCGCCTGCTCGATTGGCGCTTACGGCTTAGGTAGCCTCGGCTTCAAATTTATCTGTGGCGCGTTGCTCAGTTCTTATGGTCTGGAGAACACCTTTATGATTTGGGGTGTGCTGGCGATGAGTATGATCATTGTGGGTGCGCTGATGATGCGTGATGCCCCTATCCAGCAAAGCAGCGGTAACGCGAAAGTGCTGGAAAAAGATTACACGCTGGCGCAATCCGTACGCTTGCCACAGTACTGGATGCTGGCACTGATGTTCCTCACTGCCTGCATGAGCGGTCTGTATGTGATTGGCGTAGCGAAAGACATCGGCGAAGGGATGGTCCATTTGACCACGCAAACCGCTGCTAATGCCGTGACTGTCATCGCGATTGCTAACCTGAGTGGTCGTCTTATTCTCGGCGTACTCTCCGATAAAATGGCACGTATTCGCGTCATTTCACTGGCACAGATCGTTTCACTGGTGGGCATGAGCATTTTGTTGTTTACCCGGATGAATGAAACCACCTTCTTCCTGTCACTGGCCTGTGTTGCCTTTAGCTTTGGTGGCACCATCACCGTGTTCCCTTCCCTGGTCAGCGATTTCTTTGGTCTCAATAATCTGACGAAAAATTACGGGCTGATTTACCTGGGATTCGGTATCGGCAGCGTGATGGGTTCACTGGTGGCTTCCGTGTTTGGTGGTTTTACCGTGACCTTCAGCTTGATCATGACACTGCTGGTGATTTCACTGGTGTTGTCGCTCAGCATCCGTCTGCCAAATCGTCAAAACGTGACTGAACCTTTGCTGCATAATTAATCTCAACAGATGCCGCATCACTGTGCGGCACCTATTTTCTCCATCTTTTCTGCGTAATGTTTTAAGAGTTGAGAACGGCTGTTATTTAGGATTGCATTTCAGATTATTCGCGTTATTATCATCAGGCATTCGGTTTTATCTGATTGGTTTATTTCCCGCCTTGACGTTTTTAGCTTTAAATTGACATATCTGGTAATAGATCCAGAAATAACTCTACATTTACTGCATCTTCACTCCACTTTTCCCCGGTAATCTGGCTTCATTGGAAAAGAGGAGGACTCTCCATGAAAACACTTATTAAAGCTGCTTCGGTTGTTGCCATTATGACGATGTTGAGTGGTTGTATCGTTCATGACGGATATGGTCGCGGACCGGGCTGGGGCCACGGTGGCGGCTGGCATCATGACCATGGTTATCATGGTCGCCATTGGTAATTGGGCAAAGCACACACAGCACATAATAAAAAAACAAAAAGGGCGGGAATTTATCCCGCCCTTTCTTTTAGCTTTTTACCGCGTAATTACATTGATACCAGGCTTTCTTTAATCCGGGCAGATGGCTGTCCTGTGCCGGCAGCGATTCCACTTTATCAAATCCACGCTGGTTACAATAATTCGCCAGATCGACTTCCATCGCATCTTTATTCAACGTTTGCGGGTCATAACGATATTGCACGGTATTTGAGCTTTTATCTTCATCGACACGTTCAAATCCACCGGGTTTGCTGACACTACAACCGGCCAGCATAAAAAGCGCGAGTGCGCTAATAAGCATTTTTTTCATTAGGGTGTCCTCTTCCAGGCGAAGCAGTCTAAATGCCAATGCCGCACGCATCTATAGGAAACTGGCGCGAAATAGTCATTTTTAAAAAGTTTTTACCAATCAAATCAATAAAATCAAACGGTTTTTCATATCACTTAACCGATGCCATGATGCTTTCAGACAGCACGAAGTCTGCACCACACCAGGTGACACGAGAAAAAAAACGGAAAGTGACCTTTATGCCCGCGCTGAGCGGGCTTTTTTTTACGCGTAAACCTAACCGGTAAGGCTGACCATCTTACGCAAAAGGTTGGCGGACTGTTTGGCAGGCAATGCGAGAATGCCGCTGTAAAGATCAATCGACATGGCGCACATGGCGCTGCGATCGACGGCAGTATCAGCAGGCATGTTGAGTTGCTGGAGCTTATCACCCCACTTGCCGTAAAGTTTTTCCACGACGCTTTGCAAATCACGTTGCGCGCCCTGCTGATCTATCGGCCGCTCTTCACCCGTACTGTTTTGCAGCAGTAAATCTAACGCCAGGGCATCTCGCTGATACAACGTCGGTGACAGCGCTTGTTGCAAATTGATGCCGCCATTTACCTGCGGGTAAAGGAAGCGGAAGCAGCGTTGTGGCTCCGGTTGCTGCAGTGCCTGCATCTCCTGCACTGACACACGCAAATAATTGAGCAGCGTCTCGTCATCTGCACGCGCCATACGCTGATTAACCAGATCCATCAGCCATCCACGTAACTCGCCCAGCGCCTGGTCAGCAGGCACGCCTTCCATACGCTTGTGCAGTAACTCGCGATTAAGCATTTGCCACAGCGCCGGCTCCTGTGTTTTGAGCTGACGATAGCCGGGTGCGAGGCTTAACTGATTTGCCACCTCGCTTTCCAGCGCCTGTCGCTCCTGACGTGGATGTAACCAGCTAAACCACAGCATGTTCGCCAGGATTAACGGCAGTAAAAACAGCACTAACCCCTGCCATAAGCGGAGTGCCGTGGTGCGGATCAGAACGATGATAATCACCGCCAGCAGCGCAAACGCCGCCAGCGTGATAGGTAAGAGGGAAAACATGGAGCGTGATTAATCCTTGCGAACGTCAATCAGAACCGGGCAGTTGGCGCGCTCAATCACAGCCGCACTCACCGAACCTTTAAGTAAGCGATTAAAAGGAGAAAGATGACGGCGACCGATGATGATCATGCTGGCCTTCAGTGCATTGGACTGCGCCACAATGGTTTCCGCGGCTTCACCAGCCAGAATCAAACCTTTGGCAGCCACCCCGGCACGCAGTAGCGGGGCCAGCGCGTGACGCACCACCATTTCAGCGGTGTTTTGTTCATCTTTTGCCGCGACGAAATCATCCGGATCTTCGCCCGCATCAATTTCGATCGGCTGATTGCAGGAGGAATAAGCGGGATCGACACAGCACAACACCGTGACCTGCGCCTGTTGCGCCAGCGCCTGTTCAATGGTTAACGCGATGACTTTTTCTGCCACCGGTGAATTATCAATGGCCATCAGCAAGGTTTTCATCAGTTGGTTATCCTTCCACAGCGGTCATTTTGCCAATTTCGCGAATCAGCGCCTCTTTGCATTTCATGATTTCATCACGATAACGCGCTTCCTGTTTATGAAAACGCGCCGTCGGCACCAGCAGCGAAATGGAGAAGCGACCGAATAGCGTGTCAATCGCCACCGCCATGGTGGAAATTCCTTCAAGCGTTTCGCCACGATCAATGGCCAGACCGCTGTTACGCACCTCAGCAATCAGCTCCAGCAGTTGTGGCAAGGTTTTCACCGTCATTTCGGTCAACTCTTTATACGCTTCGCCGACCATCACGCGCACATCTTCATCACTTTCCAGTGCCAGCAGTGCACGACCGCCTGAAGTGCTGTAGAGCGGGAGATTCAAACCGATGCGTGGCACCACGCGCAATTCCCGGGATGCCACCACATAGTGAACAATCGCTAACTGCGTGCCACTGGCGCGTGCCAGCGAAACGGTTTCGTTGATATCGGCGGAGAGTTGTTCCAGAAACGGACGGACGATTTCGACCACATCACTGTGCACGCTGGAGATCAGCTTGAGCAGTGCCGGTCCCAGACGAAGCCCGCCCGCCCCGCTGCTGCGTACCAGTTGTGCGCTATCCAGCGCGGCGATAATACGCTGCACCGTTGAACGTGGCAGATCGACCACCTGCGCAATTTCGCCCAGACTCATGCCGCCCGGATGTTCACCCAGCGCATTCAGAATTTTTGCCGCACGCGCGATGACCTGAATGCCACCCGCTTTTTCATCCTCACGGCTTGAGGGAAGTTCAACCATTGTGCGTTCCTTTTTGGCCTGCCCTACTTTAGCGCGAATGACCGCACTTTTACACCCTGTATCACATTGCAATACATCATACCGAGATGTAAGATGCGACATGTATCACATCGCAATACACTGCATCAATAATAAAACGAGACACCTGTTATGAACGCCCAGCCTGTTGCGGCTCCGGCTCCCCATCCGTTTACCCTGCGCCTGGCGCTGGGATTGGTTGGCGTGCTGATTGCTGCGCTCACCTCCGGATTAAATGACCGCGTGACGGATATTGCGTTGGCGGACATCCGTGCCGCCATCAGCATTAGCTACGATCAAGGCAGCTGGATCATTTCCGCTTATCAGGCGGCAGAAGTGGCCGCGATGATGATCGCGCCGTGGTTTGCCGTGACCTTTTCCCTGCGTCGTTTTGCTCTGGCGGTTTCCGCTGGCTTTATGCTGTGCGGTTTGCTGCTGCCTTTAATGCCGAACGCCACGCTGTTTATTGCGCTGCGCGTGATTCAGGGTCTGTTTGGCGGTGCATTGCCACCGTTACTGATGACCGTGGCACTGCGTTTTCTGCCGCCGCCGATCAAACTTTATGGCCTTGGTGCCTACGCGCTAACCGCCACCTTTGGTCCCAATCTCGCCGCCACACTCGCCGCTTTCTGGACCGATGAAGTGAGCTGGATGTTCGTGTTTTGGCAAGTTATCCCGTCAATGCTGATCGCCATGCTGTTGATTGGCTGGGGCTTACCTCAAGACCCGCTGCGCTTCGAGCGTTTTAAGCAGATAGACCTGTTCGGCATGCTGACTGGTTGCTCAGGCATGGCGCTGCTGATTCTGGCGCTGACGCAAGGGGAACGCCTTGACTGGCTCAGTTCACCGCTGTTTGCGGCGCTATTATTGAGCGCGCTGGCATTGCTGACTGTGTTCTTTATTAATGAATGGTTTCACCCGTTGCCGCTGTTCAAATTGCAGATGCTGCGCCGTCACAATCTCGCACACGGTTTGCTGGCGCTGGCGGGCGTATTGATTCTGTCGCTTTCCGGATCCGCACTGCCCTCGGCCTATCTTGGCCAGGTAGAAGGTTTTCGCACACTGCAATTCGCGCCGCTGGCGTTAACCATCGGCTTGCCGCAATTACTGATCGCCCCACTGGTGGCAGCACTGCTCAATATCCGCTGGATTGATTGCCGCTGGATGCTAACTGCTGGCGTGACGCTGCTGGTGATCTCCTGCCTGATGGGCATGAACATTACCAGTGACTGGGCGCGACAGAATTTCTGGGTCATCCAAATTTTGCAGGCTTTCGGTCAACCGATGGTGATTCTGCCGGTGTTGATGAGCGCCACCAGCGTGGTTGCGCCACCGGAAGGCCCATTTGCCTCCGCGATGTTCAATACGGTGCGCGGTTTCTCCAGCATTGCCGCCAGCACCCTGGTGGAATGGTTTATCAGCCACCGGGAACAGTTTCACTCCAGCGTGCTGGTGGGCAATGCCGCCAGTCGCCCCTGGCTGATGACCGCGCCCAGCATCGCCCAATCCAGCAGCAGCTTTCCTTTATTACCGGATGGCAGCGCCAGTAGCGCAGAGAACCTGAGCGGTTTCGCGACCCTGCTGAAGCATCAGGCGATGGTGCTCAGCCTGAGTGACTGCTACCAAATGCTGATTGGTTTCGCCGCCCTGCTTTTACTACTGACTGCCTGGTTGCCAAAACGTGTCTGGCCGCCACAAACCCTGATTCAACCTGTTACGACGACGTCGAGATAACTGATATGCAAGCTTTTGCCTTGAAAAGAACGGTGCTGTTGAGTGCCCTATTAATCGTGTTGCTGGCCATGGCCTTTTTTGTCTGGTCATCAATGACCGGCAACGATCATCACACTGATGATGCCTATGTAAATGCGGATTACACCCTGGTGGCGCCGAAAGTGTCCGGCTATATCGCCAGTGTGAATGTGCAGGATAACCAGCGAGTGAAAGCGGGTGAACTGCTAGCCACGCTTGACGATCGCGATTACCGCGTGGCGCTGGAAACGGCGCAGGCGAATTTGCAGGTCAGCGATGCCAAACGCCTGAGCAGCCAGGCTCAACTGGAGCAGCAGCAATCCACCATTGATGAAGCCAAAGCGACCTTAGCGGCGAGCCAGGCGTCTGCGCAATACGCAGGACAGAGTGCGGCGCGTTATAACCAGCTGTATAAAAGCGGCACCATTGCCGCAGATGAGCAGCAGAAAGCCAGTTCAACCCAACGTTCAGCGTCTGCTGCTGTGCGCCAGAGTGAAGCTGCACTGGCTGCATCGATGAAACAGGTTGGTGTGTTACAAGCGGCCGTGCGTCAGGCAGAGGCCGATGTGACAGCAGCGCAGGCCAGCGTGGATCAGGCGAAGTTGAATCTCTCTTATACGCGGATTGTGGCACCGGTAGACGGTATGGTGGGTCAGCGTTCGGTGCGATTGGGCGCTTACGTTAGCGCCGGAACGCGTTTGCTGGCGGTGGTGCCCTTGCAGCAAACCTATATCACCGCCAACTATCTTGAAACTCAGCTGGCCGATGTGCAGCCGGGACAGAGAGCGGTGGTGAGAGTCGATGCGCTGCCTGGCAAGACCTTTACCGGTCATGTTGACAGCATTGCACCGGCGACGGGCGCGACCTTCTCCGCCATTTCACCGGACAATGCCACCGGTAATTACACCAAGGTGGTGCAGCGTTTACCGGTGAAAATTGTGCTGGATGCCAACCAACCCGATTTGGCACAACTGCGTGTGGGCATGTCCGCGATACCGGAAATTGACGCCCGATGAAAATGTGAGCAATCTCTCAGAACTGGCCTATTTATTTTCGGATCGATTGCGCGTAAATTAGCGCTCGATCCTGTTCTGAGTTCGCTTGGAACCACCTGAGAAGAAAGCGTGCAGCGATTATGAACTTCACCTTTCTCTTATTCTGTTCGGGTTACGCTGGAGTGGGATCACCAGCATGGTAACCGCTCAGAGGAGTCGTTTTGTGAGATATGCTTTGATGGGAGTTTCTTTCTTCCTGTTAATCTGGGTAGGCACCTTCGTGCTGATGCTCAAATAAATCCTGCCAGGCGGGGCGACCAAAGTCGCCCTTCTTAGTTTTACTCTTCTTCTTCCAGCGCTTTTACCGTTCCCGGCAAAATACCATCCGCACGGAACATGGCTTTGATGCCACGTACCGCCTGACGAATACGATCGCTATTTTCAATCAGGGCAAATCGCACATGGGTGTCACCGTAGTCACCAAAGCCGATGCCCGGTGAGACGCACACTTTGGCTTCCTGCAGCAGCAGTTTGGCAAACTCCAGCGAACCGAGATGCGCATAGTGATCGGGAATTTTCGCCCAGACGTACATTGAGGCTTTTGGCAGATCGACCATCCAGCCCGCTTCATGCAGCCCTTTCACCAGCACATCGCGACGGCGTTTATACTGCTCGGCGATATCACGCACGCATTGCTGATCACCTTCGAGTGCGGCAATCGCCGCGACCTGCAGCGGGGTGAAGGTGCCGTAATCGTGGTAGCTTTTGATACGCGCCAGCGCGGATACCAATTCTTTGTTACCCACCATAAAGCCGATACGCCAGCCTGCCATGTTGTAGCTTTTCGACAGCGTAAAGAATTCCACCGCTACGTCGCGCGCACCCGGCACCTGCATGATCGACGGCGCTTTCCAGCCATCATAGGTGATGTCGGCGTAAGCCAGATCGTGGATGACCAGCACGTTGTACTGTTTCGCCAGCGCAATTACACGTTCGAAGAAGTCGAGTTCGACGCACTGTGAAGTGGGATTCGAAGGGAAGCCGAGGATCATCATCTTCGGTTTCGGATAACTTTCGCGGATAGCGCGTTCCAACTCGTTGAAGAAGTCTACGCCCGCCACCAGCGGCACGGAACGCACTTGCGCACCGGCAATCACTGCGCCGTAAATATGAATCGGGTAGCTCGGATTGGGCACCAGGACAGTGTCGCCATGATCGAGCGTCGCCAGCATCAGGTGCGCCAGCCCTTCTTTGGAACCGATGGTGACAATGGCTTCTGATTCGGGATCGATCTCTACCTGATAGCGATCTGCGTACCAGCGCGAGATGGCGCGACGCAGGCGAGGAATACCTTTCGAGGTGGAGTAACCGTGCGTATCTTCGCGTTGCGCTACCTGACAGAGTTTTTCCACGATGTGTGGCGGCGTGGGTCCATCCGGGTTCCCCATTGAGAAATCGATGATGTCTTCGCCGCGCCGACGCGCAGCCATCTTCAATTCAGCGGTGATGTTAAATACATACGGGGGAAGGCGTTCAATACGCGAGAAACGACGGGGTGTGCTGTTATCAGCCATGATGTCCTCTGGTTTACGTAGGCGCCCGGACCGTCCGAGCGACGCTGGTCACTGCGGTGACCGAGGTAAGAACATAACGCGCTGATAACAGAATTGTCGAGAGCAACAGAATATTTTTTTAATGTTGCGGATTTAGGCGACCCAACACCCAATCGTTTACCCATTGGTCGTTTAGCAGATAATTATCCCGAAGGGTGCCCTCAAGTGTGAAACCATTCTTTTCCAGAATGCGTCGGGACGGCCAATTCCCCTCTATGACCAGCGCTTTGAGTTTATGAAATTCTGCCTGTAGCAAGAAGTCGCACAGTGCCTTGAGCGCTTCACTGCCATAGCCGTTTCCGGTGAAGCGATGGCAGAGCATGTAGCCGACCTCGGCCTGTCGATAAGGTTGCCATTCGGCACTGCATCCAAACAGGCCGATAGGTTCATTGGTTTCGCGCAGGCGTGCCACCAGGCACAGCATGTGGAAGCTGGTGACTTGCCAGGGCGCGAGGCGTTCGGTGAAGCGCTGGCGTATGTCGTTTTCGTCAGGGATTTCACTGACCCAGGTCATGGTGCCGGGATCTTCGTGTACGGCTTTGAAGATTTGCCAGTCTTCGGGTTGTAAGCGTGTCAGGGACAAGCGAGGGGTAAGAAGTTGCATTGCTGCGCTCCGCGAAATAACTCATGGCAACATAGCAAACCGCGTGATTTACAACCAGCGTTCTGCGTAGGGATAACTAATCCTCTTTTTATTACTCAAGTTTTCCTCTTTTTGGGGAGTGTGGGGGATTTTAGGAGTTGGGAGTTGAGTTGAGTTGAGTTGAGTTGAATTGAGTTGATAGTCGCTGTTGGTTGGGTGCCAGGGCCAGAATGGGCCAGCCCGATCGCAAAGACAACACGCATCCCTGCAGATCGGCTGGGCCATCCATGGCCCAGACGCTTTGCTCTTCGGGCTGGCCCGTTCTGGCCTTGAGCTGAATGCGTTGCTGTTTTAAAACACCAGTGAGAATTTGGCCGGAAAATTGATCTAAACCATGAGAAGCGTTTTGCGGGTGTCGCGGCGCTGGCAGATCTTGATCACATTTTTTATCATACCCTCACCCAGGTTCACTCCGAGAGATGCCCTTGCCTTCCCACTTCGACATGCTGCTGGCGGTATTTGACCGCGCTGCGCTGATGCTGATTTGTCTGTTCTTCCTTACCCGCACGCGGGTATTCCGTCAGCTGCTGCAAAAAGATGAGCATTCGATTAAAGAGAAAGTGGTGGTGACGGCGATTTTCTCGCTGTTTGCACTGTTCAGTACCTGGTCGGGCATTAACGTCGATGGCTCGCTGCTGAACGTGCGGGTGATTGCGGTGATGTCCGGCGGCATTCTTTTTGGCCCGTGGGTTGGTATCGCTACCGGGGTGATCGCGGGCATCCATCGTTATCTGATCGATATGGATGGCGTCACGGCCGTACCTTGCCTGATTACCAGTATCATTGCCGGTGTCGCTTCTGGCGTCATTAATCGCCGCGTGAGCAAAGAGCAGCACTGGCGCGCCGGTATTCTTGGCGGCATGCTGTGCGAAACCCTCACCATGTTGCTGATTGTGCTGTGGGCTCGACCGATGGCGCTGGGCTTTTCGATTGTTTCTGAGATCGCTTTACCGATGATTCTCGGTGCATCAAGCATTGGCTTGATTGTGCTGTTAGTGCAGAGCGTGGAAGGAGAAAAGGAGGCGATCGCGGCGCGCCAGGCCAAGCTGGCACTGGAGATAGCCAATAAAACGTTGCCGCTGTTTCGTCAGGTGAATAGCAAATCGTTGCGTCAGGTGTGCGATATCATTCGCAGCGATATTCATGCCGATGCCGTAGCCATCACCAATACTCAGCAGATTCTCGCCTATGTTGGTTACGGTGAGCATAACTATCACAACGGGGATGATGGCATCAGCCCTACCACGGCGCAGTCGATCGCGAGCGGCAAAATCATTATCAAGAATAATGATGAGGCGCATCGCACCAAAGATATTCACTCGATGCTGGTTATTCCCCTTTGGGAAAAAGGGGAAGTGACGGGCACGCTAAAAATCTATTATCGCCGTGCACATCGCATTACCGGATCGCTAAAAGAGATGGCTATTGGTTTGTCGCAAATAATCTCCACCCAGCTGGAGGTATCTCGCGCGGAGCAGTTACGAGAGATGGCGAACAAAGCGGAACTGCGTGCGTTGCAGAGCAAAATTAACCCGCACTTCCTGTTTAACGCGCTGAATGCTATCTCCTCTTCCATTCGTCTCAATCCAGATACGGCACGTCAGTTGGTGATCAATCTTTCGCGCTATTTACGCTACAACCTTGAGCTGAACGATGACGAGCTGATCGATATTAAAAAAGAGCTGTGGCAGGTGAAGGATTACATCGCGATTGAACAGGCGCGCTTTGGCGATAAGCTGTCGATGATTTATGACATTGATGAAGATCTGCACTTCACGCTGCCAAGTTTGCTGATTCAGCCTCTGGTGGAAAATGCCATTGTGCACGGTATTCAGCCCTGCCGTGGCAAAGGGGTGGTGACATTGAGTGTGAAAGACCTCGGTGATTATGTGCGCGTTGCGGTGCGCGATACGGGCGCGGGTATCAGTGAAGAGGTCATTGGCCGGGTGGCACGCGATGAGATGCCGGGTAACAAAATCGGGCTGCTTAATGTGCATCATCGGGTGAAACTGCTTTCCGGTCAGGGTCTGAGCATCACGCGTCATCATCCGGGAACGGAAATCGCCTTCACTCTGAGCAAAAACGGTCAGCGTCTGGCTGCACCGTTGAGCCATATCACGGAACCCAGCGCGTGAAAGCCATTATCGTCGAAGACGAGTTTCTTGCTCAGCAAGAGTTGAGCTGGATGATCCAGCAGCACAGTCAGATCACTATCGAAGCCTGTTTTGATGATGGGCTGGAAGTGCTGAAGTATCTGCAAAACCATCGCGTCGATGTCATTTTTCTCGACATTAATATTCCTTCGCTGGATGGCATGCTGCTGGCCCAAAACATTAACCAATTTGCGCATAAGCCGTTGATAGTGTTTATCACCGCATGGAAAGAGCATGCGGTGGATGCGTTTGAACTGGATGCGTTTGACTACATCCTTAAGCCCTATCATGAGTCGCGTATTATCACCATGCTGAACAAGCTGGAGGCCAGTGCACAGCAGCACCTCGCACAGCCATCCACTCAGCAAAGCGCGCCGCAAACCGTTAATCTGGTGAAAGATGAGCGCATTATCGTGACAGATATCAACGATATCTATTATGTTGAAGCGCACGAAAAACTGACGTTTGTTTATACCCGCCGCGAAGCGTATGTGATGTCGATGGCGATCAGTGAATTTTGCAGTCGCCTGCCGGAACCGCTCTTTTTCCGCTGTCATCGATCGTACTGCGTCAATCTCAGTAAAATTCGTGAGATTGAGCCGTGGTTTAACAATACCTATCTGGTGAAGTTACGCGATTTGGATGCGCAAGTGCCGGTGAGCCGCAGCAAGGTGAAGGCGTTTCGCCAGTTGATGAGGTTGTAAAGCGAGCAGCAGGACGCTGCTCGCCGGAACAGATTACAGCACGCGACCCAGCGTTTGGCGCAAATGTGCACCCGCGCCCAGCAGGCCTGGCTGATCGTGCGTGATCATATACACCGGGATATCGACCAGATAATCACGGAAGCGGCCTTTATCTTCAAACGCGGCGCGGAAGCCGGAGGCTTTAAAGAAGTCGAGGAAGCGCGGCACGATTCCCCCCGCAATGTACACGCCACCAAAGGTGCCGAGATTGAGTGCCAGGTTGCCACCGAAACGCCCCATGATCACGCAAAACAGCGACAGCGCGCGACGACAATCAATGCAGCTATCTTTTAATGCACGCTCGGTGACATCTTTCGGCTTGAGGTTTTCAGGCTCACGGCTATCAGATTTGACGATGGCGCGATAGAGATTCACCAGACCGGATCCTGACAGCACGCGCTCCGCCGACACGTGACCCAGTTCCGCACGCAGCACTTCGAGAATTTCACCCTCTTCTTCGCTGTTCGGGGCGAAGTCAACGTGACCGCCCTCGCCCGGCAGGCTGATCCAGCGCTTATCCACGTGCACCAGATGGCTCACGCCCAATCCGGTGCCGGCACCGTAAATGGCAATCGGCTTGCCTTCTACCGGCGCTTTGCCGCCAAACTGAATCACTTGATCGTCGGTCAGCATCGGGATGGCCATCGACACGGCGGTGAAATCATTGATGATTTCCAGGCTGTCGAATGCCAGGTGTTCTTTCATCTCGCGCGTTGAGAATGCCCAATCGTGATTGGTCATCTCCACCCAATCACCGGTGATAGGACAGGCAATTGCGATACAGGCATGCTTAATGTCCAGCTTTTGTTCGTCGAGATAAGCACGAATCACCGCTTCGAGATTGTCGTAGTCTGATGTTGAGAATGTTTTGGCCTGGGAGATGGCACCGGTTTCCACCTCACACAGGGCGAGACGGGCGTTGGTACCGCCCACATCGCCGACCAGGGCGTATTTTGTCATTCTTCTGCTGCTCCGCTTGGGTCATAAACAATTGCAGGACACTATATAAGAGCCTGCCAATAAAACAATAACGCCCACCAGCACGATGGGCGTAAACACTTCGGGTGCGTGGCACAGCCTGACAATCCGCGGCTTCACTGTATAGAGGCAACTTTCCGAAACTGCGGGCTTATCACGTCAGGCGTTATCGACGCAGCCTCACAGGAAACGGACGATGCGGAGAAACCGAAGCGTAACGAGTGTACGTGAGGATTTCAGGCACCGCCTGGTCTAAAACAACAAAGCCTAAGCCGGAAAGTGGCTAGCCGCCGTTGCGCTGGTGAAGAGCTGCAGTGACTTTACGCAACAGCGGCGGCAGATCTTGTTTTTCCATCACCACTTCCACCAGCGTCAGGCGACGCTGACGCATTAATTGCTCCATCACCGCCGTTAACTGCACCGTTTCGCTCACTCGCCAGCTTTGTGCCGCACACTCTACGCTCATCGCATGTGGCAGCGCAGTCCAGTTCCATTGTGCGATGTCGTTGTAACGCTGTTCAGCGCCGTGAATCGCCCGCTCAACCGTGTAACCGTCGTTATTGATCAGGAAGATAATCGGCTGTTGCCCGTCACGCTGCATTGAACCCAGCTCCTGGATCGTCAGCTGCGCTGAACCGTCACCGATAATCAAAATGACGCGTCGGTCAGGTTGTGCCGTTTGTGCACCAAAGGTCGCCGGTAGAGTATAGCCAATCGAGCCCCATAGCGGTTGCACCAGCAATTCTGCGCCCGGTGGTAAACGCAGCGCGGCGGCACCAAAGGCGGCCGTGCCCTGATCGGCCAGGATGATATCACCCGGCAGCAGGAAGCGCTGCATCGCCTGCCAGAATGTGTGCTGACTGATTACCGCATCATCGTTTTGCTCAATTTCTTCGCAAGATGCAGTGTCGGCCAGTGCCCAATGTACGCAGTGGCGTTGATAAACGGGCAATAATGCGGCGAGGGCTTGCGCCATGCTAAGCGGCGCAAAGCATTCTTCGCCCACCGTGGCGTGAAACGGTTGCAGGTCGATAACGCGCTCTGCGGGTAACTGCTGGGTGAAACCGGCGGTCAGGGTATCGGTAAACCGCACGCCGACGCACAGCGTGACATCCGTCTCTTCAATGGCCCGGCGCACCGCATCGCTGCTGCCTTCGGCAGCGTAGGTACCCACATAGCCGGGCTGCTGTTCATCGAGCACGCCTTTGCCCATCAGTAATGTAGCGGCGGGAATGGCGCGTAGTTGGCGGAGTGCAAACAGCGGCGATTGCAATTGCCAACGCGAAGCGAGGAAATCGGCCAGTAACGCCACGCGCTGTGCAGGAGCCAGTAAGCGTTCAGCGGCGGCAGCAAAAGCTGTCGCAACGGCGGTCTCCTGATGGACAGGCGCAACGGGCTGAGCATCAGGCACCGTAATCTCCGTCGCCGCGACATCCACCGCCAGCAGCAGATAGCCGGGCCGGTGCTGGTTAAGCGCTTCCGATATCACACGGTCAATTTCTTCAACCGCATTATCCGCAGTCAGCACCGCGCTGGCGGTACTTACCTCTTGTGCCATGCGCAGGAAATGATGGAAGTCGCCGTCCCCCAGTGAATGATGTACACAGTCACCTTGCTGCTGCGCACGACTGGCTGGCGCGCCAACAATATGAATCACCGGGACATATTCGGCATAGCTGCCCGCAATCCCATTAATCGCACTCAGTTCACCCACGCCAAACGTGGTGAGCAGTGCAGCAGCACCGTTGCAACGACCGTAGCCATCCGCCGCGTAGGCGGCATTGAGTTCATTGGCGCAACCGACCCAGGCAATCTCAGGATGAGCGATAACGCTGTCGAGAAATTGCAGATTGTAATCACCCGGCACACCGAACAGATGACGGATGCCAGCTTGCTGTAAACGGTGCAGTAAATAGTCGCCAACGTTGAGGGTTTTCATCGACAGCTCCTTCTTAAGGGGATGATCGAAGTATCAGCGATGTGGCTGAATTGGCGAGATTTTCACCATCAGCGCATGGTGATTTGTGGCAAGCAATCGTTACGACGACAGAAAATTCTGTAAGTTGCGATCTTCGGCGCGTTTCGGCTTAGTGTAAACGCATACACTGCTATGCTGATGTCACTTTCTCCCCTTTTGAGACAGGAACGCTGCATGTCTGTATTTCCTCATCCCGACCGCTATCAACAGATGCAATATCGTCGCAGTGGCCGTACTGGCCTGAAATTACCGGCCATTTCGCTGGGTTTATGGCACAACTTTGGCGACAGCACGCGCGTCGATAATAGCCGTGAATTACTGCGCCACGCCTTTGATCGCGGCATCACGCACTTCGACCTTGCCAACAACTACGGCCCCCCGCCGGGTTCTGCGGAGTCCAATTTTGGTCGCATTCTGCGCGAAGATTTTGCCGGGCTGCGCGATGAGCTGGTGATCTCCACCAAAGCCGGATACACCATGTGGGACGGCCCTTACGGCGACTGGGGTTCGCGCAAGTATCTGATTTCCAGTCTGGATCAGAGCCTGAAACGCATGGGGCTGGAGTATGTCGATATCTTTTATCATCACCGTCCCGATCCGGAAACGCCGCTGGAAGAGACCATGCGCGCACTGGATCAGGTGGTGCGTCAGGGCAAAGCGCTGTATGCCGCCATTTCCAATTACCCGGCAGATAAAGCAGCCGAAGCGATTGCCATTCTGCGCGATCTGGGCACGCCTTGCCTGATTCATCAGCCGAAATACTCCATGTTCGAACGTGCACCGGAAGAGCAAGGTCTACTGGATGTGCTGGGTGATAATGGCGTCGGCTGCATCGCCTTCTCTCCGCTAGCGGGTGGTGTGCTGACCGATCGCTATCTGCAAGGCATCCCTGAGGACTCCCGTGCCGCCAGCGGCAGTAAATTCCTTAATGAGAGCCAGTTGACGCAAGAGAAGATGGAAAAAGTGCGTAAGCTGCAGGCGATCGCCCAACAGCGTGGGCAGAAGCTGGCGCAAATGGCGCTGAGCTGGGTGCTGCGTGATGCACGCGTGACTTCGGTGCTGATTGGTGCAAGTAAAACTGCGCAAATTGATGATGCCGTTAAGATGCTAAGCCAGCCCGAGCTGACAACTGAAGAGATCGAAGCGATTCATAACATATTAGTGTAAACGCTTACCTACCCGGCTCAGGCCGGGTATTTTCCGCAGCAGAAAATTCTCAATTCAGATTTCCCGCAACGTTTTCAGACTCACTCTCAAGGCAACACTGGACCGATGTGGCACACTAGCGCAACGGTGGCAGTGATAAGCCACTGAAAAGGAGAAGTTATGAAACGTGCAATTTTGTTTGCCGCCTTGCTGGCAACACTTTCACCCCTGGCGATGCACACAGCAGAAGCCAACAGCGCCACCCTTACATTGGCTCCGGGTGTCACGCTGCATCTCGGCGATCGCGACCGTCGAGGTTACTATTGGGATGGCGGCCGCTGGCGTGAGCCGCGCTGGTGGAATGATCGTTATCGCTACAGCGATCACCGCTGGTGGCGTCATGAAGAGTGGCGTCGCCATCAGGCTTACGAACGTGAGCGTGAACGCCGCTGGCATGAGCGGGAACGCCGTGAGCATTGGCGCCATGACCATCGTCATGATGACAGGCATGATCACCACCACCATTAATACAAAAATCCCGGCCTGATAGCCGGGATTTTCTTTTTTTCGTCATGACCAGCCGAAGCGTTACCAGCCGAGCGCCTCACCGACCAACAGATAGAGATTCAATGCCACCACCAGCACCACTATCAGGCGTCCGGCGTTTTGCATCAGGCGCGAATTGACCATCTCATCGCCCATCAACTCGCGGTTGCCGGTAAAGGCCAACAGCGGGATCAATGCCAGTGCGATACCGAAACTCAACAGTACCTGGCTCATCACCAGAATGCGCGTTGGATCCCATCCGGCCCAGATCACGATAAAGGAAGGCAGCATGGTGATGGTGCGACGTAGCCACAGCGGAATATGGAAGCGAATAAAGCCCTGCATCACGACTTGTCCCGCCAGTGTTCCCACCACGGTAGAAGACAAGCCTGCCGCCACCAGACTTAATCCAAACACAATGGCTGCTGCGCGGCCCAACAAAGGTTGCAGCGTCAAATACGCCTGGTCGAGATCCACAATGCTGGTGTGCCCGCTGAAGTGGAAAGCTGCCGCCGCAGTCGCCATCATCGCCAGATTGACAAAGCCGGCAATGGTCATGGCAATCGCCACATCGAGTTTAGTGGACGAGTAGCGATCCGCTTTGCTGCCAATGTTACCGTGTTGCGTCAGTGCCGAGTGCAGGTAAATCACATGCGGCATGATGGTGGCACCCAGCACACCGGCAGCGAGGAACACGGCGTCAGAGGTGGGCAGCGAAGGCAACGCCATACCGGTGACCAATTCACTCACTTTCGGCTGCGAGAAAAACAGCTCAACAATATAGGCAGCGGCGACAAACAACAGCAGGCCGCCAATCACCAACTCCAGCGGCTTCTGCCCCCGGCTTTGCAGCATCAAAATCAGGTAGGTGGCGACGCCGGTGAGCACGGCGCCTTGCAGTAGCGAAATCCCCAGCAATAATTTAAAGCCGAGTGCCGCACCAATAAATTCGGCGAGGTCAGTGGCCATGGCGATGATTTCCGCCTGCACCCAATAGAACCACACTGCCGGGCGTGGAAAGCGATCGCGGATATGCTCGGCAAGGTTTTTACCGGTGGCGATGCCAAGTTTGGCTGACATCAGCTGAATCAGCATCGCCATCACATTGGCCCAGACCACCACCCACAGCAGTTTGTAGCCGTAGGCCGCACCCGCCTGAATGTTGGTGGCAAAGTTACCGGGATCGATATAACCAATTGCCGCGATGAAGGCAGGGCCAAGCAGCGCGAGCTTGATTTTTCTGGCTCCGCGAGCGGCGCGCTCAGCAGTGCGACTTTCTGACATAGTGTGGACCCTGTCCTAACGCTTGTTGACCCATGCAGCTTAACGGGCGCTCAAGGCAAGTGAAATTTGATTATAGTTATCGTAATAATAGATGGTGCTATGAAGTATAGCCATTGCTATACCTTGCGGTAAAGCCAGTTCTTGCCAAAATGTTTGCAACAGGAATCACTCTACTCCCGGGTTATTTTATAGACAATGTTTTTATGGATATTTCTTGTGAAGGCTTTGTGAAGAGGTTGTGAGCGGTGAGACTATTCTTAGAAATTTGTCGATACCGAATACTTATAATGTGGTTTTGATCTCGTTTTTAAGTAACGCGTTACATAGAATACGCAACAAAATACAACCCTCCTCAAATTTGGAGCCGACATGTCCCATATTTTGCACTTTCTTTTGGCATTAGTGGTGGTAGCCGTACTGGCCTTACTGGTCAGTCACGATCGTAAAAGCATCCGTATTCGTTACATCGTACAGCTTCTGGTGATCGAAGTTTTGCTGGCGTGGTTCTTCCTTAACTCTGAAGCGGGCCTCGGCTTCGTCAAAGGGTTTGCGGGTCTGTTTGATCATCTGCTGAAGTATGCTGCCGAAGGGACTAACTTCGTATTCGGCAACATGAACGACAAAGGCCTGGCGTTCTTCTTCCTGAATGTTCTGTGCCCGATCGTGTTTATCTCCGCGCTGATCGGTATTTTGCAGCATTTCCGTATCCTGCCTTGGGTGATCCGCGGCATCGGTACCGTGCTGTCAAAAGTCAACGGTATGGGCAAACTGGAATCCTTCAACGCCGTAAGCTCTCTGATTTTGGGACAGTCAGAAAACTTTATCGCGTATAAAGATATCCTTGGCAAAATGTCACAGCGTCGCATGTACACCATGGCTGCTACGGCAATGTCGACAGTTTCCATGTCCATCGTCGGCGCTTATATGACTATGCTGCAGCCGAAATATGTGGTGGCCGCGCTGGTATTGAACATGTTCAGCACCTTCATTGTGTTGTCACTGATCAACCCTTACCGCGTCGATAGCGAAGAAGATCTGCAGTTGCAGGATCTGCACAAAGGTCAGAGCTTCTTCGAAATGCTGGGCGAATATATCCTTGCCGGTTTCAAAGTGGCGATCATCGTTGCCGCCATGCTGATTGGTTTTATCGCCCTGATTTCTGGCCTGAACGCGCTGTTTGACCTGATCTTCGGCATCAGCTTCCAGGGTGTGCTGGGTTATGTGTTCTACCCGTTTGCGTGGGTGATGGGCGTGCCGTCCAGCGAAGCGCTGCAGGTCGGCAGCATCATGGCAACCAAACTGGTTTCTAACGAATTCGTGGCGATGATGGATCTGCAGAAGATTGCTGGTCAGCTGTCACCGCACGCGGAAGGTATCCTGTCTGTGTTCCTCGTCTCCTTCGCTAACTTCTCTTCCATCGGGATTGTGGCGGGTGCGATTAAGGGCTTGAACGAAGAACAGGGCAACGTGGTTTCTCGCTTCGGCCTGAAATTGCTGTACGGTTCAACCCTGGTGAGCGTGCTCTCTGCCGCTATCGCCGGTCTGGTTCTGGCCTTCTGATGTTCAGGGCGAGCTGCGGCTCGCCCTTCTCTTCTTAATTATGCCTTTCTGTTCTATCTTGCATTTCACCCCTTTTATCCCCGTCATTCGCCGCTTCCCCGCCTGACGCAAAACCTTTTCACAATATTGAATTTCCGTCCCGGTTGCCTGCGCCCGTAGCTTTTCTCCATAACGTCACATCTGGAGAATCGTATGAGCATTCAATTTCTTGGCATGATTGGCCACCGCCTGGCTTCCGAAATCATTCCCGCCAGCGGTCCGCTGTTCGATAAAGATTACATCGCGCGTTTCGCCCGCGCCCATGAAGAAGCGGGATTTGATCGCATTCTGGTGGGCTATTGGTCCGATCAACCCGACGGCTTTCTGGTGACCGCACATGCTGCGGCACACACCTCAACACTAAAATTCCTGCTGGCACACCGTCCGGGCTTTGTCGCACCGACACTGGCCGCACGCAAGCTGGCAACGTTGGATCAACTGACCGGTGGTCGGCTGGCCGTGCATATCATCAGCGGCGGTAGCGATGTCGAGCAGCGTCGTGATGGTGACTTCCTGAATAAAGCCGAACGCTATGCGCGCAGCGATGAGTTTCTTGCCGTGCTGAAGCAGAGTCTGGAATCCAGCCAGCCTTATGATCACAAGGGACATTTTTACCAGGCTGAGCAGGCGTTTTCCGCCATCAAACCTGCGCAGAAAAAGCTGCCGATATACTTTGGTGGATCGTCTCAGGAAGCGATTGATGTCGCTGCGCGCCATGCCGATGTCTTTGCCCTGTGGGGCGAACCGCTGAAAGGTGCGGAAGAGACGGTGCGCAATGTGCGAGCCGCTGCGGCTCAGCACGGGCGTGAGATTGATTTCAATATCTCGTTCCGTCCAATTATCGGGAAAACCGAGAAAGAGGCCTGGGAACGTGCCGAGCATATCCGTGAACTGGCCGAGAAGCAGTTGCAAGAGACCGGCTTCGCCTTTGGTAAACCCAAGCCGCAAAGTGTTGGCGCTCAGCGTTTGCTGGCTGCCGCCAACGAAGGCGATCGTCTGGACAAAGTGTTATGGACCGGCGTGGCGAAACTGGTACAGGGTGGCTACAACTCCACCGCACTGGTAGGCACCGCCGATCAGGTTTCCGATGCGCTGCTGGATTACTATCGCCTGGGAATTCACAGTGTGCTGATTCGCGGCTTCGATCCGCTGAATGATGCGGTGGAATATGGCGAGGAGCTGATTCCGCTGACGCGTGAGAAAGTCGCGGCGCTAAACGCCGCTAACAAAAGGAGCGCCTGATGCGGCTGGCAACTCTCTTTACCGGCGTTGCGCTGGCGCTCTCCACGCTCATTCCGCTGTTCGCTGCTGATAAAGTCACACTGCGCCTGGGCGATGTTAAGGGGGATCGTTTTGCCGCGTTAAAAGCGTCAGGTGAACTTAATAATCTGCCCTACGATCTGAAACTCACCGCCTTTGATTCGGGTGCACCGGTGCAGGAAGCATTAAATGCCGGTGCACTGGATGTCGGCTTTACCGGTGATCTGCCATTCCTGTTTGTGTTTGCGGCTGGCGCGCCGGTCAAAGCGGTTGGCGCATGGCAAAACAATCCTGACAGTATCGCGCTGCTGACGCGTCCAGATGCCGGGATTCACCGTTTGCAGGATTTGAAAGGCAAGCAGATCGCGGTGAATCGTGGCGGCTGGGGCCACTATCTGCTGCTTGGCTTGCTAGAGCGTGCGGGATTAAAACCAGACGATGTCACGCTGCGATTCCTTGGACCTGTTGATGGCCGAGCCGCCTTGACCTCCGGCGCCGTATCCGCGTGGGCGCCGTGGGAGCCGTATATCGCCACCTCCACCGCCGTCGATGGTACGGTGCGCGTCGCTGACGGCGGTGGCAAAGGCATTATGTCGGGCTATTCGTATGCGCTGGCGCGTGATGAAGCGATCAATGATGCAGGTAAACGTAAAGCCATTGCCGATCTGCTGGCGCGCCTGGCTAAGGCACAAATCTGGGCGCAGCAACATCCGCAGGAGTTCGCCAGCGTGCTGGGTAAAACACTCAATATGCCCACTAACATTACCAGCAGCTGGATAGCCGATGCGCGCATTCGACCGCTGGTGTTTGATGCCAGCCTGATCCCCACCCTGCAAAAATCGGCTGAATTCTTCCATCGCTATCAGGTGCTGCCGAAAGCGATCGATGTCAGTAAAGCCTTTGATTTTAGTTTGTCGGCTCAGGCCAATCAGGTCGCTAAAAGCGCGCCGGGAGATAAATCATGAGTGCCTATCAGCATCATCGTTTACGCGACTTTGTCGGTAATCTGGCTACGTTGCTCGACCAGAATCCCGATGAAGCCACTGTTTTGCAACAGGGCAGCGCCTGGCTGGGCGAGCTGATCCAACATGACGACTGGCTGGACGAGGCTTACTCTCAGCCGCATCCCGAACACTATCAACAATATCTGCTGTACGCCGATGCCCGGCAGCGCTTTTCAGTTGTGAGCTTCGTGTGGGGGCCTGGCCAGCAAACCCCGATTCACGACCATCGCGTATGGGGATTAATTGGCATGCTGCGCGGTGCGGAGATATCGCAATCCTGGCAGCCCGGGCCGAACGGCCTGCAGCCAGAAGGTGCGCCGATACGGCTTGATCCCGGCAACGTCGAAGCCGTCTCTCCCACCGTGGGGGATATTCATCGCGTCAGCAATGCCTATGACGATCGCGTGTCAATCAGCATCCACGTGTATGGCGCCAACATTGGCGCGGTCAAACGCGCGGTGTATCGCGAAGACGGCAGTGAAAAACAGTTTATCTCCGGTTACAGCAACCGTTACTTACCGAACATTTGGGATCTATCACATGAGTAAACCCGTTTTCCCTTTCCGCCAGGCGGCGGACATTCTTGAGGCTCTGCGTCAGCAGCAGGAAGTGGCGATTGTTGATGTGCGCGACGAAGCACTGTTTGCCACCGGCCATCCGCTGTTTGCGGTGAATATCCCGCTCTCCAAACTGGAGCTGGAGCTATTGGACCGCATTCCACAATCCACAACAGCCATCACTTTATATGATAACGGCGAGGGTCTGGCACAGGCAGCAGCAGAGCGTATTGCCGCGCTGGGCTACAGCAATGTGGCGCTGTTAAAAGAGGATTTAACGGGTTGGCAGGCAGCCGGCGGGGAGCTGTTTATTGACGTGAATTCACCGAGCAAAGCCTTTGGTGAACTGGTTGAACATCACAATCACACCCCTTCCCTGTCAGCTGATGAAGTGCACAGCTTAATCAACAGCGACGCCAATGTGGTAGTGCTGGATGCGCGCCGCTTTGATGAATACCAGACCATGAGCATTCCAGGCGCTACCAGCGTGCCGGGCGGTGAGCTGGTGTTGCGCGTGCGCGATATCGCGCCATCACCGGAAACCACGGTGATCGTGAACTGTGCGGGCCGCACGCGCAGCATCATCGGCACCCAGTCGCTGGTTAATGCCGGTATCCGTAATCCAGTGTTTGCGCTGCGCAACGGCACGATTGGCTGGACGCTGGCAGGCCACGATCTGGATAAAGGTCAGTCACGCCGTTACGGTGATGCCAGTGAAACCGCACAGCGCCAGGCGGCGAGTCACGCACGAGGCATTGCCGATCGCGCTGGCGTAGAACGTATTCCACTGGCAACGCTCAAGCGCTGGCAGCAGGAACCGCGCACCACTTACCTGTTTGATGTGCGCGACGCTGACGAGTATGCGGCGGGTCATCTGCCCGGCAGTCGTCATGTTCCAGGCGGACAGCTGGTGCAGGAAACTGACCATTACGCCAGCGTGCGTGGCGCGCGGATTGTACTGATTGATGACGATGGTGTACGCGCCAATATGACCGCCTCCTGGCTGGCGCAGCTTGGCTGGCAGGTCTCGGTGCTGGAAGAGCTGCAGGCCAGTGATTTCAGTGCCACCGGTGCCTGGAAAGCGCAGGTTCCTGCGGTTGCGCAGCCCGAGTTTATTTCTCCGCAGCAACTGGCGGAGTGGCTGGAAGAAGGTCAGACCCAGGTACTGGACTTCACCACGCGCGCCAATCACCTCAACAGCCATATTCCAGGCGCGGGCTGGCTGCTACGTTCAACGCTGCAAAAAGAGGGCAAATCCGCACTGCCAGCGGCACGACGTTATGTTCTGACCTGTGGCAGCAGCCTGCTGGCCGGATATGCGGTTGAACAGGTGGCAGAACTCACCGGCAAGCCGGTGTTTGTACTGGAGGGCGGCAATGCAGCCTGGCGCGCAGCGCAACTGCCCACCGAGCAAGGCGACCAACAGTTGCTGTCTCCGGCGATTGATCGCTATCGTCGTCCGTATGAAGGCACCGATATCGCACCTGCTGTGATGCAGGCATATCTCGATTGGGAATACGGTCTGGTGGCGCAGTTGGATCGTGATGGCACGCACGGCTTCCGCGTGTTGCCTGCACAAGAACAAGCCGCAACCGCTTAATTCTTAGCGCCATGAATTGCGCCGCGACCAGATTGTGCATAATTTCAGTGCACACTAAGCTCTGGCGGCACGATTTATGGCGCACTCTGATGCAGTGCTGAATGCTGAACGGATTTAATCATCTCAGCGCGTGAGAAGCTGCTGCGGTGCGATTCATTGCGCCCCTAATGAGCAGCTGGTGCTGAATGGGTGAGATCATCTCAGCGCACAGGAAGAAGCACGCGCGATTTACGGCGCAATTCGTCGAGAAACTTGATATCAAAAGATGGGCGCATTTCAGAACGCTGGGAGTTGTCGTCACACGAATAATGACGCCATTCTGCATACGAAATGAGCAATTATGAATTCAGTCAGTGTTAGATTGTGATGCTATTGTTCAGGACGAACAGAGATTTGGTGGAGATAAGCGGGATCGAACCGCTGACCTCTTGCATGCCATGCAAGCGCTCTCCCAGCTGAGCTATACCCCCACATCTGGAAATCTTTTTCAGTGCATCGTTAAAAACGATTTGGTGGAGATAAGCGGGATCGAACCGCTGACCTCTTGCATGCCATGCAAGCGCTCTCCCAGCTGAGCTATACCCCCAGCACCGAAAAACAGCCGATTTAACTCGACGGACGGCATCATATGAAACCGCTCCCTGAGTGTCAACGCCAAATTCTCGTTCTGTGTTCAATCGCTGAAAAAGGCGGCAACGCCCTACCGTAATGGCTTTTTTTCAACGCAACTGTGCATTCCGTTAACGTATTTTCGCATTTAACACCCTGCAACCGAGGTTAAATCAGGGTTAAAGATGTTAGGAATAATCTTGTGTTCGTTACGGGTAAGTGTAAAACTTAGCGCGCTAATTAACCGGTCAACCTTCCAGGGTATATCACTCTTTGACCGGCCAGCATTTTCCCCTTGTTCAATAAAAGAAAAGTGAAATATGTCGCTGCATACACCGAAAGAGATCGCCCAACTGGCGATTCAAGCGGGCGTGGCTAAAAGCCGTTTGCCTGTTTCCACCTTATTGATCCTTGGTTTTATGGCCGGTGCCTTTATTGCCACTGGTTTTCTTTTGGATCTGCATGTTATCAACCAACTGCCTGCTGAATGGGGCTCCTTTGGCGGCTTCCTCGGCGCGGCGGTGTTCCCGGTTGGCCTGATTCTAACCGTTCTGGCCGGTGGTGAACTGTTGACCGGCAACATGATGACCTTGCCGATCGCGTGGTTCGCCCGCCGCATTAGCGGTTTTAGCGTGCTGCGCAACTGGTTCTGGGTCACCATTGCCAACTTTATTGGCAGCATCGCGGTCGCCTGGTTCTTTGGTCATATGCTCGGTATGACCGAAGGCGATTATCTGAAAAAGACCGTGGCAATTGCGCATGCCAAAGTGAATGCGGATTTCCTGCACGCCTTCATTTCCGGCATTGGTTGCAACTGGCTGGTGTGTCTGGCGGTGTGGTTAGCTTTCGCCAGTAAAGATATGGTCGGCAAAATCTTTGGCATGTGGTTCCCGGTGATGGCCTTCGTGGCCATTGGCTTCCAGCACGTGGTAGCCAACATGTTTATTGTGCCCGCCGCGATTTTTGCCGGACAAATGAGCTGGGCAGACTTTGCGCCAAACGTGATTGCCGTCTTCCTCGGCAACGGCGTGGGCGGTGCAATATTTGTTGGTCTCACCTATTTCCTTGCTTTCCGTCCTGCACAAGCTGAAACCAGCGAAGCTTAATATCCGATTTATGCCTTTTGTCATCAGACAAGAGGCATTTTCCTGCCTGATTACTTTTCCCCGTTACGTTTTGTTGTAATATGTACAGCTAATGTATTTAACAGGGACAGCATCGTGAAAAAGGAATGGCTCACCCCCGAGGAGCTCGCGCTGGAAACGGGCTACAGTCGGCAAACGGTGAATAAATGGATCAAACGCGAAAACTGGACAACCACGCCCAAGCCCGGTGTACAGGGTGGTAAGGCGCGATTGATTCATATTGATGAGCGTGTAAAAAGCTTTGTTCAGTCTACCCGCCACGCGACCGAGCCGACGGCCAATTACGGTGCTCAACAAAATACGTTACCTGCGTTATTAATTAATTCTGTCCAGCAAATGACGACCGCTGAGCAAGATCAACTGGCTGCATTGCTGCTGCGCGAAGGGATAAGTGGCGTGCTGGAACGGCTAGGAATTAAAGAAGATTAAAAAAAGCCGGGCGCATCATGCACCCGGCTTTTTTAATGCCCGCGATAAGTGAAGCGGCAACGTTACAGGCTGCCGCTAACTCAATTAAGCCTGGGCTTCACGCTCAGCAATGAAGGCCAGCGCTTTTTCGATACGGGCTACGCTGCGGCTGCGGCCAATCGCTTCGACCGTCACATCCAGTGCCGGAGACTGGCCTGCACCGGTGACCGCCACGCGCAGTGGCATGCCCACTTTGCCCATACCCAATTCCAGCGCATCAGCAGCACCCTGAATCGCATTGTGCACATTCTCGGCATTCCACTCGCTGTCGCTCAGCGCAGCCAGTTTGTCACGCACCACTTCCAGCGGCTGACGCGCAACAGGGCGCAGATGTTTCTTCGCCGCGTCAGCATCAAAGGCTTCAAACTCTTCATAGAAGTAACGACAAGAGGCCGCGATCTCGACCAGCGTTTTGCAACGCTCACCCAGCAGCGTCACCAGCTTCGCCAGTTCCGGACCGGTGCGGGTATCGATATTCTGTTGCTCGATGTGCCACTGCAGCTGCGTTGCCACGTATTCTGGCGGCAGCGTATTAATGTAGTGATGGTTCAGCCACTGCAGTTTTTCGGTGTTAAACGCACTGGCAGACTTGCTCACGGCATCCAGAGTAAACAGCTCGGCCATCTCTGCCACGCTGAAAATCTCCTGATCGCCATGTGACCAGCCCAGACGCACCAGATAGTTGAGCAGCGCTTCCGGCAGATAACCGTCATCACGGTACTGCATCACACCCACCGCGCCATGACGTTTCGACAGCTTTTTACTGTCATCACCCAGGATCATGGAGACGTGCGCGTAAGTTGGCACTTCTGCACCAATCGCTTTAAGGATGTTGATCTGGCGTGGCGTGTTGTTGATGTGGTCTTCACCACGGATCACGTGAGTGATGCCCATATCCCAGTCATCCACCACCACACAGAAATTGTAGGTCGGTGAACCATCGGTACGACGGATGATCAGATCATCCAGCTCCTGGTTGCTGAATTCAATCGGGCCACGGATCTGGTCATCGAAAATCACCGAACCCTCTTGTGGGTTACGGAAACGCACCACGCAAGGCTCATCCGTCGCATGATGTTCATGGCTATCACGGCAACGGCCGTCATAACGTGGCTTCTCGCCTTTCGCCATCTGCTCTTCACGCAGCGCTTCTAAACGCTCTTTAGAGCAGTAGCATTTATAAGCCGTACCTGCTTCTACCATCTCATCGATGACCGCGTTGTAACGATCAAAGCGCTTCGTCTGATAGTACGGGCCTTCATCCCACTGCAGGTTGAGCCAGTTCATGCCATCCATGATGGCTTCAATGGCTTCCGGCGTTGAACGTTCCAGATCGGTATCTTCGATACGCAGAACGAATTCGCCATTGTTATGGCGAGCATAAAGCCAGGAATAAAGAGCAGTACGGGCACCGCCCACATGCAGGTAGCCCGTTGGGCTGGGTGCGAAGCGAGTTTTGATTTTCATTCAGCATTGCCTTAGATGCGCAGGTTTCTTTGTCTGGATGACAAAAAAACGGGTTAACGCGAAAAAACAGTGCGCATATTCTAGCAGGTGGGACGCTTTCCTCAATGACTCTCGCGGCGGCATCACAGATTGAAGTGCGTTTTTCTGCTAATAAAACCAGCACATTGGCTAAAAGCGCGGCATGCTGCCTAAATTTAAAGCGAACGCACATTTATGTTTTAAAAAGCGTTGACTCACTTCGAAGGATCCCTATAATGCGACTCCACACAGCGGGGGTGATTAGCTCAGTTGGTAGAGCATCTCCTTTACACGGAGGGGGTCGGCGGTTCGAGCCCGTCATCACCCACCACTCTAAAAGTGGCTCGCAGTGTACAAGAGTTTGAAGAGTAAGATATGGGCGATTAGCTCAGTTGGTAGAGCATCTCCTTTACACGGAGGGGGTCGGCGGTTCGAGCCCGTCATCGCCCACCATATCTTAGTCAGATGACACTCTTGTTAAGCAGTTCCGAAGTGGGCGATTAGCTCAGTTGGTAGAGCATCTCCTTTACACGGAGGGGGTCGGCGGTTCGAGCCCGTCATCGCCCACCACTTCGGGTCGTTAGCTCAGTTGGTAGAGCAGTTGACTTTTAATCAATTGGTCGCAGGTTCGAATCCTGCACGACCCACCAATGTAGAAAGGCGCCCTAAAGGCGCCTTTTTGCTATCTGCTATTTACCCACCCTCACAAAACCTTTGCAAACACTTAACGCTTTGTGTGCTCAAGCCGTTTTATCCCCTTGCCGATAACGATAATGGTCTATTGCAAGGAGAAAACCATGTCTACTATCTCAAGTGTTAGCAGTGTCAGTACCGCAAGCAGCGGTAGCGGTTCAACGTCAGAAATTGCCAGCCTGAATAAACAGATTCAAAGCATCACCAAAGAAATTAGAGATTTATCCAGTGATGACTCCCTGACAGATGAGCAAAAATCTGAACAGGAACAGATGTTGCAATCGCAGATTCAGATGATTGAAGCGCAGATTGCACAAATCGAGCAGCAGGCAGCAGAAAAAGCACAACAGAAACAAGAAGCACAGCAGCCCACGACGGAAAGTGCCACCAGCGCCCAGAAAGCCGATGGCATTAACCGTCCGACCGAGACCAATCAGATCAACGTTTACGTCTAAAACGCCGGTTTGAGAGCACGTTGTTGCGCCAGCAGGCCTGCTTGTTGGCGCACTTCCTGCCAGATCGCTTCCGCAGCGGGTGTCAGAGAGCGATTTTTGCGTTTAATCAGCATCAGATTTCGATGGATTTCCGGATAGAGGCGTCGCACCGTCAGTTTCCGCCCCGCCGGCAGCGGTAACGCCAGCGCAGGCAAAATGCTGATGCCAATACCGGCTTCCACCATCGGAAACAGCGTGGCGGGATGACCAATTTCCTGCACCACCTGCACCTGAATCGATAACTGCTGCAGCGCCGCATCCACCAGAAGACGACTTCCTGAAGCATAATCCTGCAAAACCAGGTTGCGCCCCGCCAGCATCGTCCATTCCGCTCGCTCGACCTGGGCCAAAACATCATCCGCATGGCACAACAATAAGAACGGCTCCTGCAAAATCGCTTCGTAATCCAGATCGGCATCCCCTAGCGGCCCGATGACAATGCCAAAATCCACCTCCGCATTGCGCACGCTTTGCAGCACTGACTGCTGAGCGCGATCGTGCAGGATGACGCGGATATCCGGATAACGTTGCTGGCTACTCGCCAGACACTGCGGCATTAGATTTGCCGAAGGTGTCTGGCTGGCGGCAACACGTACGGTGCCACTGCGCTGCTCACCGTAACTGCGCACATCCAGCAGCGTCGTGTTTAACTCCTCCAGCAAACGTTCCAGCCGCGATGCCAGCTGGTGCCCCGCTTCCGTCAGCATCACTTCACGCGTGGTGCGATCCAGCAAACGCACGCCCATTTCCGCTTCCAGCTCTTTAATACTGTGGCTGACCGCCGACTGGCTGAGCCCAATCGCCTGCCCTGCCTGGCTAAAACTGCCCTGCTGCGCCACAGCCACAAAGGTGCGTAACTGACGTAAGGTGTAATTCATCGATATCGCTCATAGATTGATGCAATAAATCAATTTTATTTCTAAACCTGGCTGGCGCACAATCAGCACCATCTTTTTTATTTTAACCGGATTGTAACAATGGGCTTTTTACGACTCGACCCGATGATGGTCAAACTTATCATCACTGTGCTGTTGGCCAGCTTCATCCCGGCCAAAGGCGGGTTTGTCGATTTCTTTGAATACCTGACCACCGCCGCCATCGCCCTGCTGTTCTTTATGCACGGTGCCAAGCTGTCACGCGAGAAAATCATTGCCGGCAGCAGCCACTGGCGTTTGCATCTGTGGATCATGTGCAGCACTTTCGTGGTGTTCCCGATTCTTGGCTTGCTGCTGGTGTGGTGGCATCCGGTGAACGTCGGGCCAGAGATTTATACCGGCTTCATTTATCTGTGTATTCTGCCTGCCACCGTGCAGTCTGCGATTGCCTTCACCTCCATGGCGGGGGGGAACGTGGCGGCTGCGGTTTGTGCCGCTTCGGCATCCAGCCTGCTGGGCGTATTCATCTCGCCGCTGCTGGTGAATCTGGTGATGAACGTCCATAGCGATGCGCCGAGCAACGGTCTGGAGCAGATTGGCAAAATCATGCTGCAACTGCTGGTGCCGTTTGTGATTGGTCATATGTCACGTCGCTGGATTGGCGACTGGGTGGAAAAACATCGCAGCCTGATTGGTAAAACCGACCAGACCTCGATTCTGTTAGTGGTCTACTCCGCGTTCAGTGAAGCGGTGGTCAATGGTATCTGGCATCGCGTGGGTGTGGATACGCTGTTGTGGATTCTGGCAGGCAGCGTGCTGATTCTGTTTGCCGCGCTGGCGATTAACCTGGGTGCCTCGCGTCTGTTTGGTTTCAGCCGCGCCGATGAAATCGTGGTGCTGTTCTGTGGTTCGAAAAAGAGTCTCGCCAATGGCGTGCCAATGGCCAATATCCTGTTCCCGGCCAGCTCAGTGGGGATTATCGTGCTGCCGCTGATGATCTTCCATCAGGTGCAGTTGATGGTCTGCTCCTTCATCGCTCAACGCTATAAAGCGGGCAATGAGAAGCGGCTGGCACAGCAGCAAGTCGAAGCACAAAAATCCTAAGCAAACGGCCCGCAATTGCGGGCCGTTTTGTTATTCACTGCGCTTCAGCGGTTTAACTAACCCCTGCAATCCTTCTATTTTGATCGCCAGGGTCAGCTGCATCAGCTCGCCCAGCTTCCCTGCCGGAAATTCGTTTTTACGCGCAAACCACAGCAGATACTCTTCTGGCACATCAATCAGCATGCGGCCTTTATACTTGCCGAACGGCATAGCGGTATTGGCGATTTCAACCAGCTGATGTTTGTCCACGTTAGGCTCCCAGCAGCCGAATCATTTCCGCTTCGTCAATCACCGGAATACCGAGCTCCTGCGCTTTCGCCAGTTTGGAACCCGCAGCTTCGCCAGCAATCAGTAAGTCTGTTTTCTTCGACACGCTGCCGCTCACTTTCGCGCCCAGCGCAACTAAACGTTCTTTGGCATCATCGCGATTCATCTGTGACAGCGATCCGGTCAGCACCACGGTCTTGCCAGCAAAAGGGCTGTCGATCTCTTCAACATTTACCACTTCCAGCTGTGGCCAATGCACGCCCACCTCTTGGGTGAGTTCGCGGATGACTTCGCGATTGCTCTCTTCTTCCATAAAGTTGCGCACATGCGCGGCCACGACTTTACCCACGTCCTGCACCGCAATCAGCGCATCCAGATCGGCGTTCATCACCTTCTCAAGATCGCCAAAATGATTGGCCAGATTGGCCGCAGTGGCTTCACCGACTTCACGAATCCCCAGCGCATACAGGAAGCGAGGCAGCGTGGTGAGTTTCGCTTTTTCGAGCGCATCCACCACATTTTGTGCCGATTTCGGCCCCATGCGATCCAGTCCCGTCAGCTTGCCCGCCGTCAGACGGAACAGATCGGCAGGTGTTTGTACGTACTCTTTTTCGACCAGCTGATCGATGATTTTGTCGCCCATGCCGTCAACATCCATCGCACGACGAGAAACAAAATGTTTGAGCGCCTCTTTACGCTGGGCACCACAAATCAGCCCACCGGTACAACGGGTAACGGCTTCGCCTTCCACGCGCTCGACATCCGAGCCACACACCGGGCAATGGCTGGGGAAGACGATTTCACGGGTATCATCCGGTCGTTCAGATTCCACTACGTTGACCACCTGCGGAATCACATCTCCGGCGCGGCGAATCACCACTTTGTCGCCAATGCGCAGGCCAAGACGCGCGATTTCATCGGCGTTGTGCAGTGTGGCATTACTCACCACCACGCCGGCTACCTGCACCGGCTCCAGACGCGCAACAGGCGTAATCGCGCCGGTACGTCCCACCTGGAATTCAACATCGCGCACGAAGGTCATCTGCTCCTGCGCCGGGAATTTAAAAGCAACGGCCCAGCGCGGGGCGCGGGCGACAAAGCCTAATTGTTCCTGCAGTGCCTGCGAATCGACCTTGATGACCACGCCATCAATATCGAATCCGAGTGTCGGGCGATCCTGCTCAACCTGACGATAAAATTCCAGCACCTCTTCCGCGGTATGCGCCAGACGAATACGGTCGCTGACCGGTAAACCCCAGGCTTTAAATTGCTGCAGACGCTGCCAGTGGCTGGCGGGCATGTCACCGCCTTCCAGCAGGCCGAAACCGTAACAGAAGAAAGTCAGAGAACGTTTAGCGGTAATGCGCGGATCGAGCTGACGTAGCGATCCCGCCGCGGCGTTGCGCGGGTTGGCAAACACTTTCGCGCCGGTGCGACGTGCATCCTCATTGAGTTTCTCGAAGCCCGCTTCGGTCATAAAGACTTCACCACGTACTTCGACACGTGCAGGAATATTGTCGCCGTGCAGGCGCAGCGGAATGGCATGGATAGTGCGCACGTTGGCGGTAATATTCTCGCCCGTGGTGCCATCACCGCGTGTCGCCGCACGCACCAGCAGCCCATCTTCATACAACAGGCTGACCGCCAGACCATCCAGCTTCAGTTCGCAACAGTAGGTCAAATCATCGCTGCTTTTCAGGCGATCCTGCACACGTTTATTAAAGGCCAGGAAACCGGCTTCATCGAAAGTGTTGTCGAGTGACAGCATCGGCACTTCATGGCGCACCTGTTCGAAGGCGGCCAGCGGTGCTGCGCCCACGCGCTGAGTCGGCGAATCCGGGGTAATGAGATCGGGATGTGCCGCTTCCAGTTCACGCAATTGCTGCATCAGTCGGTCATATTCTGCATCCGGAATTTCCGGCGTATCCATCACGTGATAGAGGTACTCATGGTGACGTAACGAGGTGCGCAGCGCGGTGATCTGCTCCTGAACCGATTTCATAGTGTTTTATCCGATAAAAAACCCCCGACATGCGGGGGTTGTTTCGTTAATATTTGATTTTGCTCGCGGCTATCAGCCGATAACTTCGCGAATACGCGCTTTATAAGTTTCCAGCTTCTGTGGCGTCATCATGCGACGCTCATCATCCAGCACAACCCCGCCGACATCGTCCGCAATACGCTGGGCAGATTGCAGCATCAGCTTGAAGTTTTGGTTCGCATCGCCATACGACGGCACCATCATAAAGATGGAGATACCTGGCGTGCTGAAATCGCCCATGGTATCGGGATTAAAGGAACCCGGTTTCACCATATTTGCCAGACTGAACAGCACAGGGCCGCTGCCCGCTGGGCTCAGGTGACGATGGAAAATATTCATCTCACCAAACTGGAAGCCCGCTTGCAAAATACCTTGCAACAGAGCTTCACCGTTCAGTTCACCGCCGGCGTGGGCGGCAACATGCAGCACCAGTACCGCTTCATTTTTTCTCTGGGTAGAAGCGGCAGGCTTCTGAGGTTCTTCATGAGCAACCGGCACTTCTTCTTCGTATTCTGGCTCTTCAGCAGCCTGGAATTCAGGCGCAGGCTGAGTCGGTGACAGTGGCTCATTATCCAATAACGGATCGGCCTGAACGGGCTGGGGCTGAGGTTTTGGCTGCGGCGCTGGCGCCGGTCTTGCTACCGGCTGCTGAGGCGCAGGGGTAGGCTGACGCACTTCCGGCTCATCATCCAGCAGCGGATCACCCATCAATGGGGTTTCATGACGCGGGAATGGCTGACGCGCAGGTTCAGGCGCACGTGGCGCGCTGACAGGCTTCGTCACAGGTGCGTCGAATTCGGATTCGACATGCGCGTCACGATTACGACGGACACGCACTTCGCCGACACCATCATCATCTTCTTCGCTCAGCAGATCTTCATCCGCTTCTTCGCGCTGTTTCAGACGTTTGTGCGGGCGATCGCGAAACACGGAAGAGCGCTCTTTACGGCTGGTCCACAGTCCGTGAAGTAGCAACGCTATTATGGCGATCGCGCCAACAACGATTAATATCAGACGCAAATCCTGCATCATTGTATTCTCTGTTGTTCCAATACCTTGCCACCACGGCAAACTTTATCCTCTAACTGTATTTGCCCAGCTAAACAAGTGCAAGTCTGTGCAGTATTTTCTGACAAATAAGATAGCTGCCCCACGCTTTTTTGCTGATTTTTCGCGCAAAGTGCGCCTGCCACCGACAAAAAGCCAGGTTATGATGTTCGCGCCGCCACATAAAGGAGAAAGGCTCGCTATGCCCGTTGAGAAATCGCCCTCATCATTAAATGGTATTCATTACTTTGCCGAAGGCTGGAGACTGGTACGTCTGCCTGGCATTCGTCGTTACGTCATTATTCCTCTGCTGGTGAACATTTTGCTGCTGGGAGGCGCCTTTATCTGGCTGTTTCAACGGCTCGGAGAGTGGATTCCGGCCTTGATGTCACATATCCCTGATTGGTTGCAGTGGCTCAGTTATTTGCTGTGGCCGCTTTCCGTCATATCGATTGTGCTGGTATTCAGCTACTTCTTCTCCACCATCGCGAACTGGATTGCCGCCCCCTTTTGTGGATTGCTGGCTGAGCAACTGGAAGGTCGCCTCACCGGTCACCCGCTGCCGGATAGCGGTTGGATGGCGATGGTTAAAGATATCCCGCGCATCATGAAGCGCGAATTACAGAAGCTTGGCTACTATTTACCGCGTGCACTGGGACTGCTGCTGCTTTACTTTATCCCCGGTTTTGGACAAACGGTGGCACCGGTATTATGGTTTCTGTTTAGCGCGTGGATGCTGTCGGTGCAGTACTGCGACTATCCGTTTGATAACCACAAAGTGAGTTTTCAGCAGATGCGTAGTGCGTTACGTCAGCATAAAACGGCGAACATGCAATTTGGCGCGCTGGTCAGTTTGTTCACCATGATACCGATTCTGAATCTGGCCATCATGCCAGTGGCCGTATGTGGCGCGACTGCGATGTGGGTTGATCGCTACCGCCTACAGCATGCACGTCACTAAAGCTTCAAAAAGCCTTATGCATTTTTGCGTAAGGCTTATGGTTGTGGGCTATATAGATATGCGATTTCTTTCCTTCCGCACACCGGAAGAACAGGTATGCTCTGAGGGTTCCCAATATTTCATACAGTTAAGGACGAGCTATGAGTAAGATCTATGAAGACAACTCTCTGACAATTGGTCATACGCCGCTGGTTCGACTGAACCGCATCGGTAATGGACGCATCCTGGCGAAGGTCGAATCGCGTAACCCGAGCTTCAGCGTCAAATGCCGTATCGGTGCCAATATGATTTGGGACGCAGAAAAACGCGGAATCTTAAAGCCGGGCGTTGAACTGGTTGAGCCAACCAGCGGTAACACCGGTATTGCACTGGCTTACGTGGCCGCCGCTCGCGGTTACAAACTCACGCTGACCATGCCAGAGACCATGTCTGTTGAACGTCGCAAGCTGCTGAAAGCACTGGGCGCGAATCTGGTGCTGACCGAAGGCGCAAAAGGTATGAAAGGTGCCATTGCTAAAGCCGAGGAAATCGTTGCCAGCGATCCGGATAAATTTGTGCTGCTGCAGCAGTTCAGCAATCCGGCTAACCCGGAGATCCATGAGAAAACCACCGGCCCGGAAATCTGGGAAGACACCGACGGTGAAGTGGATGTGTTCATTGCGGGCGTGGGCACCGGCGGCACGCTGACAGGCGTGAGCCGTTACATCAAGAACACCAAAGGCAAAAAAGACTTAATCACTGTAGCCGTAGAGCCGACTGACTCTCCGGTTATCGCTCAGGCTATCGCGGGTGAAGAGATCAAGCCGGGCCCACACAAAATTCAGGGCATCGGCGCAGGTTTCATTCCTGGCAACCTTGACCTGAAACTGGTTGATCGGGTCGTTGCGATTACCAACGAAGAAGCCATCAGCACCGCGCGTCAGCTGATGGAAGAAGAAGGCATTCTGGCCGGTATCTCTTCAGGTGCGGCAGTGGCTGCAGCACTGAAACTGCAGGAAGACGAAGCATTCGCCAATAAGAATATTGTGGTGATCCTGCCCTCCTCTGGCGAGCGCTATTTAAGTACCGCCCTGTTTGCCGATCTGTTCACTGAAAAAGAGCTGCAGCAGTAACCGCCATAGTCTGAAAACGATGAAAAAAGCACCCGAATGGGTGCTTTTTTGTGGCGCAGATCTCACTTTTATCACCAGACAGATTGATTTCAATGACGCGGCTCTGGTATTTAAGCTCCCAATTATTTCGGTGCCTGAAATTAATCTGGCTTTGAAGTGGATCAAGCTGAATGGAATTACTGATTTGGCGAAACGGCGAATCACGGCATACTTAGCAAGGTGACCTTTTCGCACAGTTTTTGATCTGCTGCTGAAAGACGCACATTACTAAGCGCATTTTTTGGTCAGCTTAATGCCACACCAGCGCACCTATACAGGCTAAAGTGACGGCTCCAGGCTAGACTTTAGATCCATAACACCAAACCTGATAAAGTTGGGGAAATAGAATGTTCCAGCAAGAAGTTACCATTACCGCACCTAACGGCCTTCATACCCGTCCTGCAGCTCAGTTCGTGAAAGAAGCTAAGGCTTTCCAGTCAGACATCACTGTGACCTCTAATGGCAAATCTGCCAGCGCAAAAAGCCTGTTCAAACTGCAGACTCTGGGTCTGACTCAGGGTACGGTTGTTACGCTGTCTGCTGAAGGTGAAGATGAGCAGCAAGCGGTTGAGCACCTGGTGAAACTGATGGCTGAGCTGGAGTAATTCCGCTCAGGCAAGCAACTAAACCGACTCCTTTGCCCCATTGAGTGCAAATATCTTGATCGCGGACAACCTGTCCGCGTTCTTGCTTCCTTAGAGTACTGTTCCGCGACAGTGGCAACGCATTGGGTCAATGAGCCATCGTGATTAAAAGGTAGGGTTATGATTTCAGGCATTTTAGCATCACCGGGTATCGCTTTCGGCAAAGCACTTCTGCTGAAGGAAGATGAGATCGTCATCAGCCGTAAAAAAATTACTGACGATCAGGTTGAGCAAGAAGTTCAACGCTTCCTTGATGGACGTGGCAAAGCGGCAGTACAGCTCGAAGCCATCCGTGTCAAAGCCGGTGAAACCCTCGGTGAAGAGAAAGCGGCGATCTTTGAAGGTCACATCATGCTGCTCGAAGACGAAGAGCTTGAGCAGGAAATCATCGACCTGATTAAGAAAGATCACGCAACGGCTGACGCTGCGGCGTACTCTGTCATTGATGGCCAGGCCAAGGCGTTGGAAGAACTCGACGACGAATACCTGAAAGAGCGTGCGGCAGACGTGCGTGACATCGGTAAGCGTCTGCTGCAAAACATCCTCGGTCTGCATATTGTCGACCTGGGTGCTATCGCAGAAGAATCTATTCTGGTGGCGAAAGATTTAACGCCGTCAGAAACCGCACAGCTGAACCTGAAGAAGGTGCTGGGCTTTATCACCGATATCGGTGGCCGTACTTCGCATACGTCCATCATGGCGCGTTCTCTGGAGATCCCAGCGATTGTCGGTACCGGTAACGTCACCACGCAAATCAAAAACGGTGACTTCCTGATCCTCGATGGCGTGAATAACAAGATTTACGTTAATCCTACCGATGCAGAACAAGAAGAATTGAAAGCGATTCAGACGCAATACCTGTCTGAAAAGCACGAACTGGCGAAACTGAAAGATCTGCCCGCTATCACGCTGGACGGCCATCAGGTGGAAGTGTGCGCCAACATTGGTACCGTGCGCGATGTCGCCGGTGCAGAGCGCAACGGTGCGGAAGGCGTGGGCCTGTATCGTACCGAATTCCTGTTTATGGACCGTGATTCACTGCCCACCGAAGAAGAGCAGTTCCAGGCTTACAAAGCGGTGGCGGAAGCCATGGGTTCTCAAGCCGTTATCGTGCGTACCATGGACATCGGCGGCGATAAAGATCTGCCGTACATGAACCTGCCAAAAGAGGACAACCCGTTCCTCGGCTGGCGTGCGATTCGTATCGCGATGGATCGTAAAGAGATTCTGCATGCACAGTTGCGCGCTATCCTGCGTGCCTCATCCTTCGGCAAACTGCGCATTATGTTCCCGATGATCATTTCGGTGGAAGAAGTGCGTGCGCTGAAGGCCGAGCTGGAACTGCTGAAAACCCAGCTGCGCGAAGAAGGCAAAGCCTTTGATGAGACCATTGAAGTGGGCATTATGGTGGAAACACCGGCTTCAGCGGTGATTGCGCGTCATCTGGCGAAAGAAGTCGACTTCTTTAGTATTGGGACAAATGACCTGACGCAGTATACTCTGGCGGTCGATCGTGGTAATGATTTGATTTCACACCTCTATAACCCAATGACGCCATCTGTTTTGGGCCTCATTAAGCAAGTGATCGACGCATCACATGCCGAAGGGAAATGGACCGGCATGTGTGGTGAGCTGGCTGGTGATGAACGTGCTACACTACTGTTACTGGGAATGGGGCTGGACGAATTCAGCATGAGTGCCATTTCAATCCCGAGCATCAAGAAGATTATTCGTAATACTAATTTCGAAGATGCGAAGGCATTGGCGGAGCAGGCTCTGGCTCAACCCACAGCGGAAGATTTAATGAACCTGGTGAACAAGTTCATTAAAGAAAAAACGCTCTGCTGATCCACGAGACGCTGGCCCCAAATTACTGCTTAGGAGAAGATCATGGGTTTGTTTTCTAAACTTTTTGGCGAAAAATCAGAGAGCGCGTCAGGGACTATTGATATCGTTGCGCCTCTGTCAGGCGAAATCGTGAATATCGAAGACGTACCTGATGTGGTATTTGCTGAGAAAATCGTGGGTGATGGTATCGCCATTAAACCGACTGGCAACAAAATGGTTGCACCGGTTGATGGTACTATCGGCAAGATTTTTGAGACCAACCACGCCTTTTCAATCGAGTCTGACAACGGCATCGAGCTGTTCGTCCACTTCGGTATCGATACGGTTGAACTGAAAGGTGAAGGCTTTAAGCGTATCGCTGAAGAAGGCCAGAAAGTGAAAAAAGGCGACGTGGTGATCGAGTTTGATCTGCCACTGCTGGAAGAGAAAGCAAAATCCACGCTGACGCCGGTTGTGATTTCGAACATGGACGAAATCAAAGATCTGATCAAACTCTCCGGTCAGGTAACTGTGGGTGAAACCCCGGTTATCCGCATCAAGAAGTAAGCAGCGTCTGGATAGTAAAAACGGCACCCAATGGGTGCCGTTTTTGTTTGTGTGGCTGGCTGGAACTGCAGGGTCCGGTGGCGTTAGGGATGGTGCAGTGGCGTTAGGGCTAGTGCGGTCGGTCAGGACGACCGGGCAGATCGCAAAGACGGCATAAACCATCCCTGGGCCTCGTCCCTCGCCATCCATGGCGAGGGACGCTTTGCTCCTCTGCCCGGTCGTCCTGCCCTACTCCACACAGTGCGTGCTGCTTTTTACTGCGTTAGATGCACGGCTTAGTGCGAATAGGTTCGTAGTATGAGTCGCAATGCATTGCGCGCTTGCCTGTGCTAACCGGACTGCATGGGCGCGCTGCTATGGATTCACAAGAACGCGGTTAGATTGTGAGCGCTTAAGCCTTCAGTCTTGCTTCCAGCGTGGCAATCGTAACGTTAGCTCTAAGCCACCTTCAGGGCGATTGACCGCCTGTACCTCACCGTGGTGCGCCAGAATCACCTTACGCACGATGGAGAGCCCTAAGCCGTATCCTTTGCCCATCAGTGGCGAATTAACGCGTACGAAGGGATCGAAGATGCTGGAAAGCTTTTCGTCGTCAACGCCCGGGCCCTGATCGCGCACGCGAATCGCCAGCCATTGATTCTCCGCCTGTAGCCTCACGCTGATATGCTGGCCTTTGTGCGAGAAGCGCAACGCATTACGCAGGACGTTCTCTACACCACGGCGAATCAACTCGGCATTGCCGTGCACGGTGTAGTCGGCGTTCTCATCGACCTGAAAGTCGACTTTTACGCCCGGAATCTGTGCCTCATAGCGCACGTCCGTGACCACCGCGTGCAGCAGGCCAGTGAGATCGAAATACTGCTCACCCGGCATACTTTCATGTTCCGCACGCGATAGCGTCAGCAATTCGCCAATCATCTTGTCGAGACGACGCGCTTCTTCATCGATGCGGTTCAGAGAGGATTCCACTGATTCCGGCGTTTGCCGCGCCAGACCGGTTGCCAGTTGCAGGCGCGCCAGCGGTGAACGCAGTTCGTGGGAGATGTCGTGCAGTAATTCCTCACGCGCCTTCACCAGCGTATCCAGGCGCTCCACCATGGCATCAAAGTCTTGCGCCACGCTGGAGAGTTCATCATGGCGACGACGCATGACCGGATAGAGTCGCACCGACAAATCGCCGCTGGATACGCGGGCAAAGCCTTCACGCAGCTGGCGCATTGGGCGCGTCAGGTTCCAGGCCAGTAATAAGCTGAACAGTAATCCTAGCGCCCCGGCAAAGGTGAACATCGGCTCTGGGATGTTGAGGATACGTCGCGGGCCACCGCCACCCATCGAACTATCCTCGCGCAATCCTTTAACGTCGTAACGCAGCTCGTACTCTTTGCCATCCTGCCCTTTCACCCAACGGACGATGATATCCGGGAACGGACCATGGAAAGGTTCACTGAAGGTTTCCGGCGGCGCATTGCCGGGCGTAGCGGCAGGTTTATCATGCTGGATGACTGAGAAGAACTGGCGGTCGTTGGGTTCCCAATCGGCCATCATGTCATCCAGTGAACTCGGTCCGCCGCGCTCCAATACAGAAACTGCGGACGCCATCTGTAAATTCACAATACGACGGATAGCCACAATTTCGGGTGGTTCGTGACGATTACCGGAAAGCGTAAAACCAAGCCACAGCAGCTGGCTGATGATGACAAATACGATCCAGAAGCCCAGTAAGATCTTCCAGAACATGCGGCCGCGGTAGCTGTGTTTCATCGAATGCGATAACCAATACTGCGCACAGTTTCAATGTTGATGCTGTCGGCGGTGAGCGCGGCCAGCTTCTGGCGGATATTGCTGATGTGCACATCCACGCTGCGATCGTAAGCTTCACGCGGACGACCGAGCCCTTTTTCTGACAATTCGTCCTTCGACACCACGCGATCGGGCGCACGCAGCAGCAGATCCAGCAGGTTGAATTCTGACGCGGTCAGATCAAAGGCTTTGCCCTGCCATTCCGTGATGCGTGTGGCCGGATTCAGGCTCAGCTCACCCCAGCGCAGCAGTTCTTTTTTGTCCTGAACCGGTGCCTGATCTTCGAAACGACGCAGTACGGCACGCAGACGCGCCACCAGCTCACGCGGGTAGCATGGCTTTGGTACATAATCATCCGCACCCATTTCCAGGCCGATAACGCGATCGATATTGTCGCCTTTCGCCGTCAACATGATCACCGGCAAACGGCTGTTCTGGCGCACCTGACGCAGCACATCAATACCGCTCATATCCGGCAGCATAATGTCGAGAATCATCGCGGTATAGTTGCCCGACAGCGCCCCTTCAATCCCGGCGGTTCCGGTTAAAACCAGTTGCGTTTCAAAGCCTTCCGCAATCAGGTACTGGCTCAGCATGGTGCCAAGTTCTACATCGTCATCAACAAGCAGAATTTTCATCTTTATCTCTCGTACAAAATTGCCGCTATTTTGGCCTGAGTTGGCAATGAGCGCAGCCGATTTTACTCGATCCTTACAGTGCCAACACCAGAGGATTATCAGGGAGACTATAGACAAAAATGGCCCGGTCGCACCACAACAGCACGCGCAGGCCAGATAAAATGCGGGGAAGAGAAGATCAGTGGAACACGCCGGTGGAGAGATAGCGGTCACCGCGATCGCAAACTATCGCCACCACGACACTGCCGGGATGGGCATTAGCGATGCGCAGCGCACCGGCCACCGCGCCACCAGAACTCACGCCGCAGAAAATCCCTTCACGTTGCGCTAGCGCACGCATGGTTTTTTCGGCTTCCAGCTGCGCCATATCGATGACCTCATCCACTAACTCAGGACGGAAAATCCCCGGCAGATAAGCTTCAGGCCAGCGACGAATGCCCGGAATGCTGCTGCCCTCCTGCGGCTGTAAACCAATGACTTTCACGGCGGGTGCAAACTCTTTCAGATAGCGTCCAACGCCGGTGATGGTGCCCGTGGTGCCCATACTGGAGACAAAATGCGTCATGCGGCCCTGCGTCTGCTGCCAGATTTCCGGGCCGGTGGTGAGATAGTGGCCGAGGGGATTGTCGGGATTATTGAACTGATCCAACACCCGGCCCTCACCGCGATCGGCCATCTCTTGCGCTAAATCGCGTGCGCCTTCCATGCCCTGTTCGCGCGTCACCAGAATCAATTCCGCGCCGTAGGCACGCATCGCGTCCTGCCGCTCCTGGCTCATGTTATCCGGCATCAGCAGGCGTAACCTATAGCCTTTCATCGCCGCGATCATCGCCAGTGCGATACCGGTATTGCCACTGGTGGCCTCAATCAGGGTATCGCCCGGATTGATGTCACCGCGCAGTTCCGCCTGGTGAATCATCGACCAGGCCGCACGATCTTTTACCGAACCGGCCGGATTATTGCCTTCCAGCTTTAACCAGATTTCACTGCCGTTATCGGGCGTCAGGCGTTGCAGCCTGATCAACGGCGTATTACCGATGGTATTTTCCAGTGTGGTCACGGTTTGATTCCAGACAGAAGAGAGGCAAATAAATCGGGCGGGAAAGTCCCGCCCGAAGGAGTGTCAAAAATATCAGGCGCTTTCGGCAAAGGCAACCGGACGCAACGGCGTCGTGCCGTTGTACAGTCGTGCCTGCTGCAGGCCAACAAACAGGCGTTCACCGCGAATCGGAGCGGTGTGATCGCCGTCATAGACCACGGAGAAGACCTCACCCTGCCAGCCGATCGGCTGCACCACTAATTGCCAGAAGTGGCCACGTGGACTGATCTCCAGCACTTGCACCGGCAGCGGCGTTTCCAGGCTGCTCTGACGTGAGATATCGACTTCCCACGGACGCAGGAACAGCTCAACTTCGCCCTGATGCGCGGGCGTGTAGCCCAGCGGCCAGCGATGCGCCCCCACATGGAACTGTGAACCGTGTACCTCACCGTCGAAGCGATTCACTTCGCCGAGGAACTCCAGCACAAAGCGGGTGGCCGGTTCCTGCCAGACTTCATCCGGCGTGCCGACCTGTTCGATATTGCCCTGACTCATCACCACCACGCTGTCTGCGACTTCCATCGCCTCTTCCTGGTCATGCGTCACAAACACGCTGGTGAATTTCAACTCTTCATGCAACTGACGCAGCCAGCGACGCAGCTCTTTACGCACCTGCGCATCCAGCGCGCCGAAAGGTTCATCCAGCAGCAAGATCTGCGGTTCCACTGCCAGCGCACGCGCCAATGCCACGCGCTGCTTCTGTCCACCCGAAAGCTGAGCCGGGAAACGATTGGCGAGATGCGCCAACTGCACCATTTCCAGCAGGCGCGTCACTCGCTGTTTGATTTCAGCGGCGGATGGGCGCTCGCGGCGCGGCAACACGGTTAAACCAAAGGCGATGTTATCGAACACGGTCATATGGCGGAACAGCGCATAGTGCTGGAACACGAAGCCGACCTGACGATCGCGCGCGTGAATGCGGCTGACATCTTTACCGTGGAAATGAATCTGCCCGCTGTTCTGATGCTCCAGACCCGCGATGATGCGCAGCAGCGTGGTTTTGCCCGAGCCCGACGGCCCCAGCAGCGCCACCATTTTGCCGGTAGGAATATCCAGAGAGATATCGTTTAGCACCGGCGTACGGCCGAACGCTTTGTTAATGTGTTTAATCTCAATGCTCATGATTTTCCTCCTGTTGGCGCTTCTGCTGATGCTCTAATCGCCACTGCACCACGCTTTTCAGAAACAGCGTCAAAATGGCCATCAGGGTCAACAATGCAGCCGCGGTAAAGGCGCCAACCGTGTTGTAATCCTGATGCAGTAATTCAACCTGAAGCGGTAAGGTGTAGGTCTCACCGCGAATCGATCCCGATACCACCGAGACCGCACCAAACTCACCAATGGCACGGGCGTTGGTAAGCACCACGCCGTACATCAGCGCCCAGCGAATGTTTGGTAACGTCACGCGGCGGAACATCTGCCAGCCCGATGCGCCTAACAGCACCGCGGCTTCATCTTCATTGCTGCCCTGGCTCAACATCACCGGCACCAGTTCGCGCACCACAAACGGACAGGTCACGAAGATAGTGGCCAGCACCATGCCCGGCCAGGCAAACATAATCTGGATGTTGTGCGCATCCAGCCAACCACCCGCCGGGCCGTTGATGCCCCAGAACAGCAGATACATCAGCCCCGCCACCACCGGTGACACGGCAAAAGGAATATCAAACAGCGTCAGCAGCAGTTGGCGGCCAGGGAAAGTAAAGCGCGTTACCAGCCATGCCAGCAGCGTACCGAACACCAGATTGACCGGCACGGTAATCAGCGCCACCAGAATCGTCAGCCAGATGGCGTGCAGCATGTCACCATCTTTTAAATTAGAGAGCGAGGCAATAACCCCCTGGCTCAGGGCTTCCCAAAAGATGGAGATCATCGGGACCACCAGCAGCAGGAAAGAGACCAGCGCGCCCACGCCAATCAGCAGCCATTTCCCCCAGTTCACCGGCTGACGCTCAGCGTGATTAATCTGCGAAATCTCCGCCATTAGTGGCCTCCTAAGCGACGGCCAAAGCGGCTCTGCAAGGTGTTAATCGCGAACAGCAACAGCAGCGAAGCGGCCATGATGACCGAGGCGATAGCACTGGCCGCCGGATAATCAAACTCTTGCAGGCGAACAAAAATCATCAGCGAGGTGACTTCGGTTTTCCATGCGATGTTACCCGCAATAAAGATAACCGCACCAAACTCACCCAGGCTGCGCGTGAAAGATAACGCCGTGCCGGCTAACAGCGCGGGCGCCACTTCCGGCAGCACCACTCGGCGGAAACTCTGCCACGGTGTCGCTCCGAGGGTTTCCGCTGCTTCTTCATATTCCGGGCCTAACTCTTCCAGCACTGGTTGCACGGTGCGCACCACAAACGGGATGCTGGTGAAGGCCATCGCCACCGCAATGCCCAACCAGGTGTAGGAGACTTTAATATCGAAATGAGCCAGCCATTGACCATACCAACCACTCACCGAGAACAACCCCGCCAGCGTCAGACCGGCAACGGCGGTAGGCAATGCAAACGGCAGATCCATCAAGCCATCCAGCAACGCGCGGCCGGGGAAGCGGTAACGGGTCAGAATCCACGCCATTAACATGCCAAAGAACGCATTGAAGATGGACGCCACGCCCGCTGACAACAGCGTGACTTTATACGCCGCAATCAGCTGCGGATTGGTAACCACATCCCAATACTGTGCCAGTGTCATGTTGGACAGTTGCATCAGCAGTGCGCTGATCGGCAACAGCAGGATCAGGCAGGTAAACAGCAGGCTGGTGCCGAGGCTGAGACCGAACCCTGGCAGCACGCGCTTTTGCGCTAAAGCAAACATCAACCGCGCCCCGCTGCCAGTAATTTATCCAGCTCACCGCCGCTGGCAAAATGGGTTTTCATCACGTTATCCCAGCCACCAAAGGCATCCTGCACATTAAACAGCGCGGTCTGCGGGAAGCGGTCTTTCTGTTCCGCCATCAGCTGTGGATTGTTCACGCGATAATAGAAATCGGTAATGATTTTCTGCGCCTCAGGGGAATAGAGGAAATTCAGATAGGCTTTGGCCGCGACAGCGGTGCCGTTGTGCTCGACGTTTTTGTCGACCCACGCCACCGGAAACTCCGCCAGAATATTGGTCTTAGGCACGATGACTTCGTAGTCATCTTTGCCGTACTGATTGCGGATGTTGTTCACTTCCGATTCGAAGCTGATCAGCACATCCCCTAAACCGCGTTCGGCGAAGGTGGTCGTCGCGCCACGGCCGCCGGTATCAAACACCTCGACGTTTTTCAGGAATTTCGTCATAAAGGCTTCGGTTTTGGCTTTGTCTTTACCATCCGCCTGGTCGGCTGCGCCCCAGGCGGCCAGATAGGTATAACGGCCATTACCGGAGGTTTTTGGATTCGGGAATACCAGCTTCACGTTGTCTCGTGCCAGATCCGACCAATCATGGATCTGCTTAGGGTTCCCTTTGCGTACCAGAAAAGCCATGGTGGAGTAAAACGGTGAGCTGTTGTTCGGCAGACGAGTTTGCCAGTCGGCTGGAATCAGGTTGCCTTTATCATGCAGCACCTGCACATCCGTCACCTGGTTGTAAGTCACCACGTCCGCGCGCAGGCCCTGCAAGATAGCCAGTGCCTGTTTTGATGACCCGGCATGCGATTGTTTAATCGTCAGCTTGTCAGTGGGGTGCGCAGCATTCCACTGTTGTTCAAATGGCGCATTCAGGGCAACGAACAGCTCGCGCGAGACATCATAAGAGCTGTTCAACAACTCTGTTGCCTGCGCTGCACCGGCTAACGCCAGTGACAAGGCGATTCCGCTCATCCATTTTTTCGCAATCGGAAGTGTCATGCTGCACCCTGCTCGTCGGCGAAATCGCCAATGCCATTAGATGCTGTCAGTGTATTTATAACTCAGGGCAAACCAGTAACGGTTTTATATATCGTTTGGGGATTTCAAAGTCTAAAAAGGCATAAGACGGCGGGAGAGATTATGCAACAGACGGGATTCGTGGTGAGCGGCACGCAAGGCCGCTCACTGGCGTATTACAGCGCTTGCAGGGCATCCAGCGCAGGCGCAAAGAAGTAGCTGCCCGTTACCGGCTTAGTGAAGCGCAGCATCGCATCCATTTTGCCGTCACGCTCGCCGAACATGCTCAGCAGTTGCTGCTCGATGTTATACAAGCGGTTGCAGTACGAGATGAAATACAGGCCATGAGTGCCGCTGGCCGAACCATACGGCAGGCTCTGGCGCAGAATCTTCAGCCCTTTGCCCTCTTCTTTCAAATCAACGCGGCTGAGATGCGAGGTGGCGGGACGTTGATCGCCCGGCAACTCTTCATTATCCACTTTGGTGCGGCCAATAATCGCTTCCTGCTTTTCCACTGCCATACGATTCCACAGTTTGAGATTGTGCTCCCAGCGCTGAGTGAAAACATAGCTGCCACCGGCATCCGGGCCTTCAGCAATAATTGCCACCTGCTGACGCGCATCGCCTTGCGGGTTTTCCGTGCCATCAACAAAGCCGGAAAGATCGCGCTCTTCCACCCAGCGGAAGCCGTGGGTCTCTTCTTCAATATTCACGGCGTCAGCAAAGGCCGCTAATGCCGCCTGTGCCAGCGAGAAATTCACGTCATGACGCAGAGATTGGATATGGATAAGCAGATCGCGTTGCGTGGCGGGTGCAATGCCTTTGCCCAATGGGGAGAAGGCTTTCAATTCTGGCGCTGAATCCGCACCTTGCAGATCGCGCCACAGCGCATCGCCAAAGGCGATCACCGCGCCCAGTCCGGCATCGGCAAATTTCTGTTGCAGCGCATCGAGTTGTTGCAGGAAGGTTTTGCTCCCCTGGCGGACAGCATCGAGATCGCCCGTAATACGAGCTTCTAGCCAAATGGCGAAACGGCGGTGTTCCAACAGGATCCCGCTCTGGAATTGAGACACTGCACTGCTCTCCGGCATGAAAGTTAGGACGATTTTTCGCCCATATCATACCGGAAAGCCACACAGTGATTGTGCGTTAACGCAATTATTTTTTGCTTAGCGCTGCCAGACGATTTTGCTGATTTTCCAGCTTTTCAAGGTGTCGTCAGCCGGCATCAATCCCTCTGGTCCATGCCCTTCGCCGCTGTAGACATAAGAGATGTGCTGACTGCCCGGAGCACGGCACTCAACATCGCGCGCATCTAATCCGGTAGTGAGTTTGCAGTTGTCGAAGGCTTTGCTGAATTTGGCGCTAAACAGATCGCCAATCTTGCTGCCGTCTGCACTCTTTGCATCGGCATCCATCACTTCAACGCGTTCAACGCTGCTCTGGCCGTTGATCACCAGTTTCACTTTGCCATCTTCCAGCGCCTGCCAGAAATCAACCACCTGGCCATTCTGCGTGCGCATGCCCTGACGCAGCTGATAATCATTGTTCAGCGCTTTACCGATCGCCGCTTCTGACATCGGGGTGGTGCTGCTTAAGCCTGCCACGCCTTGTTCGGTCACGGTTAGCGAGCCGCCAAACCAGTTCATTGGATTGAGTGCCGACCAGTGATAACTCAGCGGATTATACCAATGGCTTTCGCTCGCGCTGGAGGCGGTAGAGGAACCTGAACTGGCGCAACCTGCCAGCATCATGGCGCTAACCAGCAGTGCGGGACGAACAACTTTCATGAATGCTCCTTGATCTCTTGTGCCGATTGGCGTGCCTGTTGGAGTCGCAAACCGGCAAAAAGTTTATTCGATGTGATGTTCCGGCAGAAAACAGTCGCGCAGGCGCTGATGGGTTTGCAGCCAGACCAGCGCCAGCAGGTCAAACAGGGTTAACAACAGCGGCAGCGGGGAATCAGGAAAAGCGCCTTGCCAAAGACAGTAGCCCTGCGACAGCAGGCTGATCAACAACGACACACTTAGCACATGTCGCCAGGTCTGCCACAGTCGCGGCCAGCGTTGACGATAGCCGGTCAACAGTAAGCCCATCGCCGCCGGAATGCCCAGCGCCAATCCAATCCAAAAGCTCTGACGATCGGGATAGAACAGCGCCAGCAGATCGTTACCCTGCTGACGGGACGCGCCCGCCATCACCAGTAACATCCAGGTGCGCGCCTGCAATAACAGAATCAGCCAGAAAAGAAACGGCAGCCGTAGCTGCCCTTTTGCATCGTATTCGTCTGGCAAATATTTCAGCCCCATCATTGGCAGCTTAATACTCGCGGTCTTCGATTAAACGTTTACCCAGTAACACCGAGTCCACAGGCTCGTAATCGAGTTTCTCGTAGAAGGCGAGAACCTGATCGTTCTCTTCACGCACCATCAGATTGATTTTCGGACAGCCGCGCGCGATTAACTTCTTCTCCAGGCGATTCATCAATGCATTAGCAAAGCCGCGCCCCTGATAATCGGGATGCACCGCCAGATAGTAGATCGATCCGCGATGGCCATCGTAACCGCCCATCACCGTGCCGACCACTTCGCCGCCGACTTCCGCCACCAGAAAAAGCTCCGGATCGTGGTTCATTTTACGTTCGATATCCAGTTCCGGATCGTTCCACGGACGTAACAGATCGCAACGCTCCCAGAGCGTGATCACTTCTTCAAAATCTTCCTGGCGGAATGAGCGGATTTCCATCGGCGTTACCCTGCTATTAAGCACAATTCGCTGATTATCACGCATTCTTTGCCAGGCGCAACCCTCCCGCCGCGCAACGGTGGAAAAAAACGGCTAAATTGCTGTTAGTAACGTGTAATACAAAGTAATGCGCTGAAATGGTTGTGAAGTCGCCGCAAGGCAGTTGTTACGATATAACACTGGGCAGGATTTTCTGTCAGGGACCCCATTATGAGTAAAATTTCACTGCTGAAGCGGCTGACCAATCGCCGCCAGTTGATTCTCTCTGGCCTGGCGCTGGCGGTGCTGTCACCGCGCGCGGTGATGGCGAAAGAAGAGAGCGCCGATTTGCGCGTCAGCAAAGGTCACACGCCGCCGAAACCGGCCACTAACGGCAAACGCATCGTGATGATCGATCCCGGTCACGGCGGCATTGATTCGGGCGCGGTGGGCGAAGAAGGTTCAGAAGAGAAACATATCGTACTGGCAATCGCCAACACCGTGCGTACGCTGTTGCAAAATCACCCTAAAGTGGAAGTGCGACTGACGCGTGAAAGCGATCACTTTATTCCGCTCTATCAACGCGTGGAAATCGCGCACCAGCACGGTGCCAATCTTTTTATGTCGATCCACGCCGACGGCTACACCAGCCCGGATGCCAACGGCGCGTCAGTATTCGCACTGTCGAACCGCGGTGCCAGTAGCGCCATGGCGCGCTACATGTCACAGCGCGAAAACGATGCCGATAAGGTCGGTGGCGCGGCAGTGCAGGAGAAAGATAACTACCTGAACCAGATTCTGTTCGATCTGGTGCAAACGGACACCATCCGCAATAGTCTCACGCTGGGCAAACACGTACTGGATCAAATTCGCCCAGTGCATCATCTGCACAGCCAGCACACCGAGCAGGCGGCGTTTGCGGTGTTGAAGTCGCCCTCAATTCCGTCAGTGCTGGTCGAAACTTCCTTTATTACCAACCCGCGTGAGGAGCAACTGCTGGGTACCACTGCCTTTCGCCAGAAGATTGCCAGCGCGATTGCCGACGGTATCGTCAATTACTTCAACGAGTACGATCGTCGCCAGGCGTAGCTCTGTCCTGTGATAGAATCGCGGCAAATTTCCGGAACGAGTGACTCATGAGCAATCCCGATATTTCCCGCGTCAAAGCGTTTTTATTGACGCTACAGGATGAAATTTGCGCCCAGCTGGCAGCAGCCGATGGTACAGCGACCTTCGCCGAAGATGACTGGCAGCGTCCAGGCGGCGGCGGCGGACGCAGTCGCGTACTGCGCAACGGCGCGGTGTTTGAGCAGGCAGGCGTGAATTTTTCCCACGTACACGGCGATCAGATGCCCGCCTCTGCCACCGCACATCGCCCTGAACTGGCCGGCCGCAGTTTTGAAGCCATGGGCGTGTCACTCGTCGTCCACCCGGAAAATCCGTACATCCCCACCAGTCACGCCAACGTGCGTTTCTTTATTGCCGAGAAGCCGGGTGCCGATCCAGTATGGTGGTTCGGCGGCGGTTTCGATCTCACGCCCTATTACGGTTTCGAAGAGGATGCGCTGCACTGGCATCAAACCGCGTTTGACCTGTGCCAGCCGTTTGGTGAAGACGTCTATCCGCGCTACAAAAAATGGTGTGACGACTATTTCCACCTCAAGCATCGTAATGAACAGCGCGGCATCGGCGGGCTGTTTTACGATGACCTGAATACGCCAGACTTTGATCACTGCTTCGATTTTATGCAGGCAGTGGGCAAGGGTTATCTGGATGCCTATTTACCGATTGTCGCGAAGCGCAAGGCGCTGCCATGGGGCGATCGCGAACGTCAGTTCCAGCTCTATCGTCGCGGGCGTTATGTCGAATTCAATCTGGTGTGGGATCGCGGCACGCTGTTCGGCCTGCAAACCGGCGGCCGCACCGAATCGATTTTGATGTCGATGCCGCCATTGGTGCGCTGGGAATATGATTATCAAACCGAAGCTGGCACGCCAGAAGCGGCACTCTACAGCGATTTCTTGCCGGTGAAGGATTGGCTGGGATTAGGTGAATAACCTTTTTTAATACAAGCAGGTGTTAATGCTGGTTGGTGGATCGTAAGGCAATGCCGTCTGGACTGCGGATAATGCTGCCCTTAGCTGCATGTAGGATCTGAATTTAACACTGTTTGAAGCTGCGTATTGGATCTGATGATAACGCTGGCTGGAGCTGCTTGGGGGCTGCCGGTCCTCGCGCCGCTGACGCGGTACCTTCACGCCGTTCGTCTGCCTTACGCCCGCTTCCTGCGGGCTATCCTGGCATCCTCACTCTTTTCAGCGCTGCGAAATGCCAGCCCCCAAGCGGCCCCAGCCTGCTACTAAATTCCATTACGTGCTGTTGAAAAGAGCCCCCTCTCCAGTCCATCGAGGCTTTTCGATGCAACGACAAATACGACTCGCGGCGTTCAGCATTTTGCCAAAAAGGGCACAAATGTTGATGGCCTTAGCCCCTCTGCTGCTGCAAGGGCTATCCGCAGCGCTGAGGCTTTTACGTTGGGCCAGGAGATCCACGCAGGGATGCGTGGATCAGTTCGGGGCCGACCAGGGATGGTCGATCCCCGAACGATCCGTAGGCACGACGTGGAAGCCGAGGGCACCGCGTTAGCGGCGCGAGGACTGCCCGGCAGCAGCAGAGGGGCTAAGGCCCACACCAACCCCCCAGGCCTTAAGCCCTTAGCCCTTAGCCCTTAGCCTTTAGCCTTTAGCCACGTCATCACATCACAACGGCTCGGTCTGCGCCTCCACTACCGCTAACGCCACCATATTCACAATGCGCCGAACCGATGCAATCCGCGTCAATACATGCACCGGTTTGCTAATTCCCATCAACACCGGCCCCACCGTCACGCCTTCCGAGCACGACACACGCAACAGGTTATAACTAATACGCGCCGCTTCCACGTTCGGCATAATCAGCAAATTAGCCGTGCCTTTCAGCGGACTGTCGGGCATCAGTTCACGGCGGATACTCTCCACCAACGCCGCATCGCCGTGCATCTCACCGTCGATCTCCAGTTCCGGCGCACGGCTTTGAATCAGCGCCAACGCCTCGCGCATTTTACGCGCCCCCGGCGCATTAGACGTGCCAAAGCTGGAGTGCGACAGCAGCGCCACGCGCGGTTCAATACCAAAGCGACGCACCGTTTCGGCCGCCAGCAGCGTGATATCCGCCAGCTGTTCCGCGCTGGGATCTTCATTCACATAGGTATCTGCAATAAAAGTGTTACCGCTTGGCAGCAGCAGTGCGTTCATCGCCCCGGCGACTTTCACGTCGTCGCGGAAACCAAACACCTTCTCCACCACATCGTAATGCTCGCGGTAATCGCCGATGGTGCCGCAAATTAACGCGTCAGCCTCGCCACGATGCACCATGATCGCGCCGATCAAAGTTGGATTACCGATCACCGCACGCTGGGCGGTTTCCGGCGTCACGCCACGACGCTTCATGATCTGGTAATACTCATTCCAGTACTCTTTAAAACGCGGGTCGGACTCGTTGTTGACGATCTCAAAATCCTTGCCCGCTTCAATCTTCAATCCTTGCTTCTGGATACGCATCGCAATCACATTTGGGCGACCAATCAGAATCGGCTTCGCCAGCCCCAGTGATACCAGCTCCTGCGTCGCATGCAGCACGCGCACCTCCTCCCCTTCGGCCATCACCACGCGTTTCGGATCTTTGCGTGCCTGCGAGAAAATCGGCTTCATAAACAGGTTGGTTTTATACACAAATTCGGTGAGCTGCTCGCGATAGGCATCAAAGTCAGCGATGGGCCGCGTCGCCACGCCGGACTCCATCGCCGCTTTCGCCACAGCAGGCGCGATCTGCACAATCAAACGCGGATCGAACGGTTTCGGGATCAGATATTCCGGTCCAAAACTCAGATCCTGATCATCATAGGCGGAGGCCACCACATCGCTCTGCTCGGCCTGCGCTAAGGCCGCAATCGCATGCACCGCCGCCAGTTTCATCTCTTCGTTAATTGCCGTGGCACCCACATCCAGCGCCCCGCGGAAAATAAACGGGAAACACAGCACGTTGTTCACCTGATTGGGGAAATCTGAACGTCCGGTACAGATAATCGCATCCGGCCGTACCTCTTTGGCCAGCGGCGGCATGATCTCCGGTTCGGGATTGGCGAGCGCCAGAATGAGTGGATTGGGTGCCATTTTCTTCACCATCTCTGGCGTCATCGCTTTCGGACCCGAGCAGCCGAGGAAGATGTCCGCACCGGCAATCACCTCATCCAGCGTACGCGCGCCTTTATCTTCTATGGCGTACTCGGCTTTGGTCGGCGTCATATTGGGTTCACGATCGCGGTAAATCACCCCTTTGGAATCACACACCACAATGTTGTGCTTCTGCATGCCGAGCGCCACCAGCAAATTCAGGCAGGCAATCGCCGACGCGCCTGCGCCAGACACCACCAGCCGCACATCTGAGATGGCCTTTTTCACGATGGTCAAACCATTGAGCACCGCCGCAGTACAGATAATCGCGGTCCCGTGCTGATCATCGTGAAACACCGGAATCTTCATGCGCTCACGCAATTTCTGCTCAATGTAAAAGCACTCAGGCGCTTTGATATCTTCAAGGTTGATGCCGCCAAAGGTCGGCTCCAGCGCGGCGATCACCTCAATCAACTTATCCGGGTCCAGCTCATCCACTTCGATATCGAACACATCAATGCCGGCGAATTTCTTGAACAATACTCCTTTGCCTTCCATCACCGGCTTACCGGCCAGCGCACCGATATTGCCGAGACCGAGCACTGCCGTGCCGTTCGAAATCACCGCCACCAGATTGCCGCGTGCGGTGTATTTGTGCGCCGCCAGCGGATCGGCAGCAATCTCCAGGCAAGGTGCCGCCACGCCCGGCGAATAGGCCAGCGCTAAATCACGCTGCGTCGCCAGCGGTTTGGTGGGGGAAACCTGAATTTTTCCGGGAGTGGGATATTGGTGGAAATCGAGCGCACTTTGCTTGAGTTGATCGTCCATTTGGCATCCTTTGGCACGGCTGAAAAAACACCAGTATAGGAATCTGCGGCACAAAAGAGGGTGAAGGCGCTCAAAGAACGAGGGCACAGATTGCCACGGCTTCGCCTGCGGCTTTGGCGCAGCCTGCTATCCTTAATGGTGGCAAAACACGTAGCTGAACCGATCAGGCACCCCCTTCCGTGACAGATGCCCTTCAGCGCCACAATCAGAGAAAACGCATTTTCTTCGTGCAACGTCTGTAGCACTGTGTTGAGCCACGACTCAACAGGAAAGGGCACGACTCGTTTGCCCACATTATTGCTAATCAAGGAGTTAAGCGATGAACCAGCTAGATGCATTGAAACAGTTCACCACCGTGGTGGCGGACAGCGGCGACATCGAATCCATTCGCCATTACCACCCGGAAGACGCGACCACAAACCCTTCGTTGATCCTGAAAGCTGCCGGTCTCGATGCTTATAAACATCTGATTGATGACGCTATCGACTATGCGAAAAAACAGGGCGGCAGCAAAGAGACGCAAATCATCAACGCCAGTGACAAAGTGGCGATCAACCTCGGTATGGAAATTCTGAAAAGCGTACCGGGCCGTGTGTCGACCGAAGTGGATGCGCGCCTCTCCTTCGATCGTGGCATGTGTGTCACCAAAGCGGAGAAACTGGTGCGGATGTATGAAGAGAACGGCATTGATCGTTCGCGCATCCTGATCAAACTGGCCTCAACCTGGGAAGGGATCAAAGCCGCTGAAGAACTGGAGAAGAACGGTATCCAGTGTAACCTGACGCTGCTGTTCTCCTTTGCGCAGGCGCGTGCCTGTGCCGAAGCGGGCGTGTTCCTGATCTCCCCGTTCGTCGGCCGTATTTATGACTGGTACAACTCACGCAAACCGCTCGACCCGTATGTGGTGGATGAAGATCCTGGCGTGAAATCTGTGCGTCGTATCTACGATTACTACAAAAAGCATCGTTACAGCACCGTGATCATGGGAGCCAGCTTCCGTAAGGTTGAGCAGATTCAGGCGCTGGCCGGTTGTGACCGTCTGACCATCTCCCCTAACCTGCTGGAAGAGCTGGCGAACAGCGATGCACCGCTGGATCGCAAGCTGGAGCCATCAACCGAAGGCTTCCACCAGCCTGCTCCGCTCTCTGAAGCGGAGTTCCGCTGGGAACATAACCAGGATCCGATGGCAGTGGAAAAACTGTCTGACGGCATCCGTCAATTCGCCATCGACCAGCAGAAGCTGGAAGATGTGCTGGCATCACGCCTGTAAATCACCACACTTCTCACGCCGGACGGGCGTCTGCCCGTCCGCTATTGCCCAATCACAAGGGAGTACCCTATGTCTTCACGCAGAGAGTTGGCTAACGCGATTCGTGCTTTGAGTATGGATGCGGTACAGAAAGCAAATTCCGGTCACCCCGGTATGCCGATGGGAATGGCTGATATCGCCGAAGTGCTATGGCGCGACGTTCTCAAACACAATCCCAACAATCCGGCGTGGGCTGACCGCGACCGCTTTATCCTCTCCAACGGCCACGGTTCGATGCTGCAATACAGCCTGCTGCACCTCACCGGTTACGATCTGCCGATGGAAGAGCTAAAAAACTTCCGCCAGCTGCATTCCAAAACCCCTGGCCATCCGGAAATTGGCTATACGCCAGGCGTGGAAACTACCACCGGTCCGTTGGGACAGGGTTTGGCCAATGCGGTGGGCATGGCCATTGCCGAGCGCACCCTGGCGGCGCAGTTTAACCGTCCCGGCCACGACATCGTCGATCACTACACCTATGTGTTTATGGGCGATGGCTGTTTGATGGAAGGTATTTCACATGAAGTCAGCTCGCTGGCCGGCACCCTCGGCCTCGGCAAACTGATTGGTTTCTACGATCATAACGGCATCTCAATTGATGGTGAAACCGAAGGCTGGTTCACCGATGACACGCACAAACGCTTCGAGGCCTACAACTGGCATGTCGTCGGCAGTGCAGCAGGCATTGATGGGCACGATCCGGAAGCTATCGCAGCCGCCATCAAAGAAGCGCAGAGTGTCACCGACAAGCCTTCGCTGATTATCTGCCGCACGGTCATTGGTTTTGGGTCGCCGAATAAAGCCGGTAAAGAAGAGTCACACGGCTCGGCACTGGGCGAGCAGGAAGTGGCCTTAACCCGTCAAAAACTCGGCTGGCACTATCCACCGTTTGAAATCCCGAAAGAAATTTATCAACAGTGGGATGCCAAAGAAGCCGGCAGTCAGCGAGAGAAAGCCTGGGATGAGAAGTTTGCGGCCTATAAAGCGGCACATCCAGATCTCGCCGCTGAGTTTAGCCGCCGTCTGGACGGGGGGATGCCCGCGCAATGGAGTGAGGCGACTCAGGCGTTTGTTGATGAGTTGCAGGCCAATCCGCAAAAAATCGCCAGCCGTAAAGCTTCGCAAAATACGCTGGAAGTTTACGGCAAACTGCTGCCCGAATTGCTGGGCGGCTCTGCTGACCTCGCGCCGAGTAACCTCACCATCTGGTCGGGTTCGAAATCGATCAAAGAAGATATCGCTGGTAACTACATCCACTACGGCGTGCGCGAATTTGGTATGACGGCAATTGGCAACGGTATTGCCCATCACGGCGGCTTTATTCCTTACACTGCCACCTTCCTGATGTTTGTCGAATACGCGCGTAATGCGGTGCGTATGGCGGCGTTGATGAAGGCGCGCCAGGTGCTGGTGTATACCCATGACTCGATTGGTCTGGGCGAAGATGGCCCAACGCACCAGCCGGTGGAACAGCTCGCCAGCCTGCGCGTGACGCCAAATATGAGCGTCTGGCGTCCGTGCGATCAGGTGGAAACCGCCGTGGCGTGGAAAGCCGCCGTTGAGCGCCACCATGGCCCGACCGCGCTGATTCTGTCGCGTCAAAATCTGCTGCAGCCAGAGCGCAGCAAATCACAGGTGGCCGATATCGCCAAAGGCGGCTATGTGTTGCAGGATTGCGCGGGCACGCCAGAAGCGATCATCATCGCCACCGGATCTGAGATTGAAATCGCGCTGGGCGCGGCGGATAAACTCGGTGCCAGCGGGCACAAGGTGCGCGTGGTGTCTCTGCCCTGCACCGACGTATTCGACAAGCAGGATGCAGCCTACCGCGAATCGGTGCTGCCCTCCGGCGTAAAAGCGCGCGTGGCGGTAGAAGCGGGTATCGCCGATTACTGGTTCAAGTATGTCGGCCTGGATGGCGCGATTGTCGGCATGACCACCTTCGGTGAGTCTGCACCGGCAGGCAAGCTGTTCCCGGAATTTGGCTTTACGGTGGAAAATATCGTGAGCCATACCGAAGCATTACTCAAGCCGCACTAATCGATCCGGCCCTGCGTCTTTTGACGTAAGGGCCGTTTTTTGATCACAGCCTGATACAGAAAAAAATCCTCCCTTCCCTCTTCACGCCTCGCACAAACTGATTACTATAAGCTTTCCTCCGAATCCTGTTGCGGACGCTTTCCCGTTGAAAAAACGTACTCCTTTTTTACTGGCCTTAATGGTTTCAGTGCTTCCATTAAAAAGCATGGCGCAGACGGTAGCCGATCCGCTGCTGGCCTCGCAGATCGTTGATCGTTATGCCGAGCACATCTTCTATGGCAGCGGCGCAACCGGCATGGCGCTGGTGGCCATTGATGGCAATCAGCGCGTATTTGCCAGCTTTGGCGATACCAGCCCTGGCAATAACGTGCGCCCTCAGCTCGACTCCGTGATTCGTATCGCCTCGCTGAGCAAATTGATGACCAGCGAAGTGATGGTCAAAATGGCGGAACGCGGACAGATTCGCCTTGATGACCCGTTGAGCAAGTATGCTCCGGCTGGCGCACGCGTCCCGAATTACAACGGTCAGCCGATTCGCCTGATCAACCTCGCCACCCATACCGGTGGCCTGCCGCGCGAACAGCCGGGCGGAAAACCGCATCGTCCCGTGTTTGTCTGGCCAACCAAAGCCGATCGCTGGCAGTGGCTGCAGGGTGCGCAACTGAAAGCCACGCCGGGAACACAAGCCTCCTATTCCAACCTCGGCTTTGACCTGTTGAGTGATGCGCTGTCGAAAGCGGCAGGCACGCCTTATCCCGCCCTGCTGCAACAGCTGGTGACGCGTCCGCTGGGAATGAAAGACACCACCTTTACGCCATCCCCCGATCAGTGCCAACGCCTGATGATCCCTGAGAAAGGGGCCAGCCCGTGCAATAACACCCTGGCGGCAATTGGCAGCGGTGGCGTGTATTCAACGCCGGATGATATGGGCCGCTGGATGCAGCAATTCCTCAACTCGGCGGTTAATCACCGCACGCCGCAGGTTGATCGTCTGCAAACGCTGATCTATCGCCGTGACCAGTTGACCAAAGTGGAAGGTATGGATGTGCCTGGCCGTGCCGATGCCTTAGGCATGGGCTGGGTGTATATGGGGCCAAAAGAGGGACGTCCAGGGATTATCGAAAAAACCGGCGGCGGCGGCGGCTTTATTACTTACATGGCGATGGTGCCACAGAATAACGTCGGAGTATTTGTGGTGGTGACGCGTTCACCGCTGTCACGCTTCACACCGATGAGCGATGGCGTGAATAATCTGTTGGCGGAGTTGGTGGGCAATCAAAATGGCTCACCGATGATGATCAATGCCATACCTTCTCCCTAGATAGTTCGTGATGCAGAAAGGCGGCAATTGAATGAATCCCCAGGAGCTTACATCAGTAAGTGACTGGGGTGAATGAAAACAGCCAACGCATCTGCAGTGCGAATTATGACGGGGGCTGGCTGACCCACAGCGTGGGCCATTTATCACTGCTATGCCATGCGTCACAGGTTTTCTCTTCAGCATACTCTGCCAGCACAAAGTCATTTCCGTCGTACTGCCAACGCGTGGCGACACCACAATCTCCCAGACCGCGGCCTTTACTGAAGGTGTAAAGCAAACCGCTGCTGGCATCGAATTCAGCGTTCACCAACTCCATCTGATTGTCACTGCGTCCGGGTGGCGTGAATGGCAAGGTCAACGTCAGCCCGCGAGCAACGTAAGGCTGGCTACGCGTCACCTCAAAGGCCAAATCAATCACGTTATAGGCACCGGCTTCACAACTGATCAAAAGCAGCGCTTTGGTGTCGGTGAGCGGCGCTACACTCACTTCACGTCTCAGCGGATCGAGCGAACAGTTGTCGGTGTTAACCCGCCAGGTACCGTAATCAATTAACCCGCTGGTTTCTTCCTGAGTTAACGGCGCTGGCTGCGGTAAGCGAGCGGGCAGTTGCGGTACCTGCGGCACAGGGGGAACGTCCGATGGCGCGCGATCGCCCCGCTTCACCCAGGCGCTGGCGCCATTTACCCGCCCCTGAACGTCATCCATCAACAATAGCGCGGCTTTCATGCCGCTGAGTGGGATAGTGGCTTTAGCCTGATAGGTCAGCTGCAGAGTATGGGCATCCAGCGTTTGCGCCAGAAATTCGTCGATGGCGATGGCATTACTGGTGGCGAGATGGTGTGGCTCCACGCTCCAGTGTTTGAGGTCTGGCGTCAGGCGACGTTGATCCAGCAGCAAATTTTCCTTCAGCGGTCCGCCGGGCAGCTCTCCGCTGTATGCGCTACCGTAATCAATACGCAGCAGCGGGCGATCGTTAACGCCAGCGCCACGTGATAGGGTCATCACTAATCCGTTGTCCCCCGGAAAGCTGCGTGCCACGCAAAAAGCCGCGTTGTTACAGGTGAGCTGCCAGTCAGAAAATGACTTTTGCAATGGCTCAGCCTGAACGCACGCGACAAACACAAAGGGCAATAAAAGCAGCGACTTCATCCAATAAGACATCAAAAAAAAAGGTCCCCAAATTCCTTGAAAGGAAATCATAGCGTAACGACAACGTGGTCAGCAGGCCGAAACTGTGAGCTGGCCCTAAAAGCGGTACTAACTGCTGAAAAAGCCGTCGCCTGAGGGCGATCTGAGGCTGGAGAAGCAAGAATTCCATCATCCATTTCGACTGATTTCCGCTCAATCGGATTCGTCGGACTGTGGAGTGATGATTATCTGAAAGCGTGCTCATGGCTCAAACAGCTGTTTGATTGACGTCATACCCTTAGAGGCGGTTTAGCTAAAAACAATTTTGCGCACATCACAAATCGGTCAAATACACACAAACGGTCATACTCGGTCATGATAAGGTGTTTTCATACGGTAATAATTGTTTGCTACCGATCCCCCGATTTAGCGCTAACACGCGTGTTTATGTGAATCAGATCTCTATTACATGAAAAATAGATATCTCATTTACATAAAAATTTAACCCATATCACTCTAACGTCGCCGGGCATCTTGACCACTGCGGACTCGTGCGCAGTCCACATTTTCCCGCTGCGGTATCCAGTACTTTATAGCCATCGGAGGGAAGTCATGTTGCCGATTGAAAGACAGCAGCGAATTATTGACGAACTAAATTTAAATGGTCGGGTTATTGTCGCTGAATTAGTCACGTTGTGTCAGGTTTCGCAAGAAACTATTCGTCGTGATTTAACTCAGCTGGAGAAACGTGGGCTGTTGCAACGTAGCCACGGCGGTGCAGTACCAGCAAAACGACAAGCCGCTAACATTCAGGGGAATACGAGGGGTGTTAACGAGTATGAATTATCTTTCCGCCAGCGCATGAATGAACATGTAGATGCAAAGATGGCAATAGCCAAACGTGCACTCGATTTCATCAGCCCCGGCGATTGTATATTACTCGACAGTAGCACCACTTGCTGGTATTTGGCGCGACAGCTACCGGATATTGAATTAACGGTATTAACCAACTCTATCAGAATTGTGCAAACCCTTGCGGCGCGCGGCAGTATCCGCACCATCTGTCTGGGGGGAGAATATTCTGACCGTTATGAGGATTTCCACGGTGTTGTCGCTGAGCAGCCTTTACGGGAATTTCAGATCAATAAGATCTTTTTTTCCTGTAGCAGTTTAGGCAATGACGGTTATTTACGTGAAGGTAACGAAAACAACGCACATTTAAAACAACAGATGTTACTGGCAGCAGAAAGAAAACATCTGCTGCTGGATGCCAGTAAATTCCTGCGGCCCTCATTCGCGCGTATTTGTCATTATCGCGATGTGGACTTTCTCATCACTGACCAATTAAAAGACAAAGAGCTGGAACAAGAATTAGCCTGGAACGGCGTCAATATTATTGATTGCTCACAGCGCAACAATTCAATGCAGCTTATAAAAAATTAATCCGGAGTCTTTATGAAAAAACATCTTATCGCCTGTTCTCTGCTTGCTCTGTTTGCCGCTACCGGCGCGCACGCTGCTGACAAATTACGCATGGGCATCGTGGTGAAAATTGGCGGTATTCCATGGTTCAACGCCATGGAAGCGGGCATCAAGAGTGAAGCGGCGAAACGCGGCATTGATGCATGGATGGTAGGCCCAACCGCCGCCGACCCTGCCCTGCAGGTGCGTGCGATTGAAGATTTGATTGCGCAGAAAGTCGACATTATCGGCGTAGTGCCGAATGACCCGAAAGTGCTGGAACCGGTACTGAAACGTGCACGTGAAGCCGGCATTCAGGTGATCACCCACGAATCACCGGATCAGAAAGGCGCGAACTGGGACTTCGAACTGGTGGATGCCCCGACACACGGCATCAACCATATGAAAGCACTGGCGAAATGCATGCATGAAGAGGGCAAATACGCCATGTACGTCGGCAGCCTGACTGTGCCATTGCACCAACAGTGGACCGATGCCGCGCTGAACTACCAGAAAGAGCACTATCCAAAAATGCAGATGGTGACCGACAAGTTCGGCGTCGGCGAATCGCTGGATGACTCTATCCGTACCACTAACGAACTGATGTCCAAATACCCGGATCTGAAAGGCATTATGGCGTTCGGCTCACAGGGCCCAATCGGTGCCGGTCGTGCAGTGATGAACCGCAACAAGATTGATCAGGTGTGCGTCATTGGCGCCTTCAGCCCAGGCCAGGGTGCTTCACTGGTGCAGCGTGGCGCGATCAAAGGCGGCTACATCTGGAACCCGCAAACCGCTGGCGAAGTGTTCGTGCGTATCGCCGACATGATGCAGAAGAAAGAGCCGATCACCGACGGTATGACCATCGACGGTCTGGGCAAAGTGAAAGTTGACGAGGCGACCCACACCATCCTCGGTAACAACACCGAAAGCCTGGATAAAGAAAACCTGCCAAAACTGGTGAAAATGGGGCTGTAATGATGAAAGAGGTGATCCCACAGACGTTAATTGCGCTCGACAACCTGTCGAAAACTTTTGGTGGCAACCGCGCACTGAGCGATATCTCGCTGAGCTTACTGGCGGGCGAAGTGCACTGCCTGGCTGGCACCAACGGCTGTGGCAAGAGCACCTTAATCAAAGTCATTTCCGGGGTACACGCCCCGGACAGTGGCAGCCGCATTACCCTGGGTGATGGCCCGACCTTCCCGCGTCTGACCACCCGTCAGGCGCGTGATTTCGGTATCCAGGTGATTTATCAGGATCTGTCGTTGTTCCCGAATTTGAGCGTGGCCGAGAACATCGCCTTTGAGCACAACCTTAATGGCCTGCTCGGCTGGCACCGCAAGGCGAAGCTGCGTGAAACGGCAACCCGTATTATTGAAGAACTGAAATTCGATCTCGATCTGGATGAGAAAGTCTCGGCGCTGTCGATTGCTGCACGTCAGCAGGTGGCGATTTGCCGTGCACTGGTCGCTGATGCGCGTCTGGTGATCATGGACGAACCGACGGCTTCTCTGACCCGCACCGAAGTAAACCAACTGCTGCGCACTGTGCGCTACCTGAAAGACAAAAACATCTGCGTGGTGTTCGTCAGCCACCGTCTGGATGAAGTATTAGAGATTTCGGATCGCGTGACCGTGATCCGTGACGGACGCAAGATGGGCTGCTGGCCGGCTAAAGAGATGACGCCACATCATCTGACTGAACTGATGACCGGGCTGAAACTCGATTATCAACTGAAAGCGCCAACGCGTAATGCCGACCGCGCCATTCTCGAAGTCGAGAACCTGACACGCGCCGGTCAATACCATGACGTCAATTTCAAGCTGTATCAGGGCGAAGTACTCGGCCTGTGCGGCCTGCTCGGCTCCGGTCGTACCGAACTGGCGCTGTCGCTGTTTGGCATGACCAAACCCGATAGCGGCAAAATCTGGCTCGACAGCAAGCCAGTGCGCTTCCGGGGCCATGAAGATGCCATCAAAGCCGGTATCGGTTATGTCTCCGAAGACCGCTTAACCCTCGGTCTGGTACAGCAGCAATCGGTGGCCGACAACATGGTGCTGCCGATCCTCGACAAACTGCAAAACCGTTTTCACATCATCGACGAGTACCGCAAAAACAAGCTGATCCTGCAATGGATTCAACAGCTCGGTGTGCGCGTGGCCGATCCCAATCTGGCGATCTCTACCCTCTCCGGCGGCAACCAGCAAAAGATTGTGCTGGCGAAATGGGTGCTGACCCAGCCGCGCATTCTGATTCTGGACTCGCCGACCGTGGGTGTGGATGTCGGCGCTAAAGCCAGCATCTATCAACTGATCCACGAGCTGGCGAAGGAAGGTCTGTCGATCATTCTGATTTCCGATGAAGTGCCAGAGGTTTGGTACAACTGCGACCGCATTCTGCACTTCCGTGATGGCACCGTTCATGCCGAATACCAACCCGATACCGTTGAGCAAGAACAGCTGGCGGAGGTGATCAATGCCTGATTTTTCTCGTTTACGCCCGCACTCCAGTCAAGGCTGGCTGGCGTGGGTGCTGCTGGCTTTCATCCTGTTTTTCTCGGTGGCCAGCGACCAGTTCCTCTCCGTACAGAACCTGCTGGATCTGGCCGAAAGTTACGCGGTGACCGGTATTTTTGCCCTCGGCCTGTTTGTGGTGCTGGTGACTGGCGGGATCGATATCTCCTTCGCCGCCGTGGCGTCGGTGGTGCAATACCTGATCGCTTCGCTGTTTGTGCAGTTCCAGTTTGATAACGCGGCGCTGAGCATCCTGCTGGCGATTGTCTGCGGCACCACCTTTGGCGTGATTAACGCCCTGCTGATTACCTCGCTGCGCGTGGTGTCGATCATCATCACCATCAGTATGCAGTCGCTGCTGTTTGGTCTGCTGATGTGGGTGACCGGCGGTAAGAGCCTTTATTCCCTGCCGGACTGGTGGATCACGCTGCGCAGCGTGCTGCCCTTCACCTGGCAAGGCAACAGTTTCCAGATTGGTTTGCCGCTGATCACCATGCTGGTGATTGCCGGACTTACCGCGCTGCTGCTCAACAAAACCAACCTCGGCCGCCAGCTGTATGCGGTGGGCGGCGATGCCGAATCCGCACGCCGTATCGGGATTCGCGTCGGTCTGATTCACGTTTTCGCTTACGGCTGGCTCGGTGCGATGGCGGCGATTGGCGGGCTGGTGCAGGTGTATCGCATGGGTGAAGTGGTGCCGAATGCGTTAGTCGGTGGCGAGCTGGATGTACTGGCGGCCACGGTACTCGGCGGTGCCAGCCTGATGGGCGGTAAAGGCACGGTGAGCGGCACGCTGATGGGCGTGTTCCTGATCGCCATCCTGAAGAACGGCCTCAACCTGATTGGCGTCTCCAACTACTTCATGAACATCGTGGTAGGCGGCGTGATCATGGTGGCGATTGCCGTGACTCACTACAAAAAACGTAAAGAAACTGACGTCAGTTTCGTCTGACAGGAGCATTCACATGAAATCACTCTCTGCTCTGCGTCCGGACGGCACCAATATTGGCCTGATGCTGCTGATTGCGCTGGCGCTGGCAATCTTCACCTTCATGCTGCCGGGCCGCTTTATGACCGACTCGACCTTTATGAGTATGGCGTTCCAGCTGCCGGAACTGGGCTTGCTAACGCTGGCAATGTTTATCGCCATCCTCAGCGGCGGCCTGAACCTGGCGATTATCGCTACCGCTAACCTGACCGCACTGTTTATCGCCTGGACGCTAATGAGCGCCCTGCCCGCCGATGCCGGCACCGGTCAGCAACTGCTGTGGCTGTTTATCGCCATCGTCGGCGCAATGCTGATTGCTGCCTTTATCGGTGTCATCACCGGTGTGATGGTGACGCGAATTGGTGCTCACCCGATTCTGGTGACGCTGGCAACCATGATGACGCTGAACGGCATCGGCATCTGGCTGACCAAAGGTGCCGCTGTCAGCGGCATGCCATCGGTGGTGCAGGCACTCGGTTCCAACACGCTGTTGGGTATGCCGCTGCCACTGTGGGTGTTCCTGATTGCCGCTGCGCTGCTGGCGCTGTTCCTGGGCAAAACCCGCGCCGGTAAATGCATCTACATGGGCGGCAGCAACATTAACGCCACCTGGTTCAGCGGCATCAACACGCATCGCATGGTGGTACTGGTGTACGTCATCTCCAGCCTGCTGTGCGTGTTAGCCGGATTAATCATGATGGCGCGCTTTAACTCAGCGCGTATGGGCTACGGCGATGCATATCTGCTGCTGACCGTGCTGGCGATTATTCTCGGCGGCACCGACCCGAACGGTGGCTTCGGCCGCGTTACGGGTGTGGTACTGGCGCTAATTGCCCTGCAAGTGCTCTCTACCGGTTTCAATCTGATGAACATCAGCCAGCACGTAAGCCTGGCGATGTGGGGCGCAGTGCTGATTGTGGTGTTGGCCTTCAAACAATTCAAAGCCCGTTTTAATGAACATCGTGCCGTCAAGCTGAGCAAGCTCGCTGCGGCCCTTAATCCTCTGACCGAAAAAAAGGAAGTCTAATGCGTATTCAAGTCTCCCCGTCGTTGATGTGTATGAATCTGATGGAGATCAAGCACCAGCTGGAAGTGCTGGACTCCCGCGCAGACTTCCTCCATATCGATATCATGGACGGTCACTACGTTAAGAACATCACGCTGTCGCCGTTCTTTATTGAGCAGATTCGTCCACACACCAAAGTGGCGCTGGATGTGCATTTGATGGTGGAACACCCGACCGACTTCATTGAAGTGATTGCCAAAGCGGGTGCCGACTACATCTGCCCACATGCAGAAACCATCAACCGCGATGCGTTCCGCGTGATCAACCTGATTCGCAGCTTTGGCAAGAAAGTCGGCGTGGTGCTGAACCCGGCCACACCAGTATCGTTTATCCATCACTATATTCATCTGCTGGACAAAATCACCGTGATGACCGTGGATCCTGGCTATGCCGGACAGCCATTCATCCCGGAAATGGTCGCCAAAGTGCAGGAACTGAAAGCCCTGAAGCAGCAGCATGGCCACAAATATCTGATTGAGATCGATGGTTCCTGCAACACGCGCACTTACAACACGCTGGTTGGAGCAGGTGCAGAAGTGCTGATCGTCGGTACCTCGGGCCTGTTTAACATCCATGACGATCTGGCAACGGCCTGGGACATGATGCGTGACAGCATTGATGAAGCTCAGGGCCTGGCGAAGGTATCCGCATGATTCCACGCTGGCTGGGCATCGACATTGGCGGCACCAGCACACGTCTGCAGCTGATGGAAGAGGGACGCATCTGGTCCAGCTTCCGCAAGGTGCCGACGGCCAGCTGGGCGCAGCAGCCCGACGCATTGACGGCACTCGGGCAGTTAATCAGTGAAACACTGGAGCAGCAACCGGTGAGCGGCGTGATGCTGGGATTGCCCGGCATTCTCAGCCGCGATCGTCAGCAGGTGATTTCGCTGCCGTTTATTCAGGCGCTGGATCATCAGCCAGTGGCGGCGATCCTCACTGAACGTTTAGGCGTGCCGGTGGCGATGGATAAAGATGTTAACCATCTGATGATGTGGGATTTAATGCAGCTGGATCAGTTGCCGGATATCGCGGTAGGTTTGTATCCCGGTACCGGCATGGGCAACAGTCTGTGGATCAATGGCCGCTTCTATCACGGCCAGCACGGCGGCGCGGGGGAATTGGGCCACGTGCCGATTGCCGGGAACGATCTGCCCTGCCCGTGCGGCAATCGGGGTTGTGCGGAGACGGTGACTTCTGGCAACTGGTTGAGTCACTGGGCTAAGGCTAACGTGCCTAACACCGATATGTCGGCGCTGTTTACGCAACATGGCGACCATCCGGAACTGCAGGCGTTTGTGTATCGTCTGGCACAGCTGATTGCTACCGAGATGAATATTCTCGATCCCGAATACCTGATTCTGGGCGGTGGCGTACTGGCGATGGCGGACTTCCCGCTGGCGCAGTTACGCAGTCAGATTCAGCAGCATCTGCGTCCACCGGCCACGCGTGACAATTTGAAGATCGTGTTTAGTCAATCCACCGATCACACCGGCTGTCGCGGTGCCTGTTTAGCCGCCGAACGCCTGTTCAGGAGTGCATGATGAAAGGAAAAGTGTGTGTGTTTGGCTCGTTCAACCTCGACGTCGTCGCGGTGATGAACCGTTTCCCGATGCCGGGTGAATCACTGACTGCCCATAACAGCATGATGGGACCGGGCGGCAAAGGCGCAAACCAGGCCACGGCGGCGCTGCGTGCCGGGGCGCGCGTGCACTATATCGGCAAGGTCGGTAATGATGATTTTGGCACTTTCGCCCGCCGTCACCTCGAGAAAACCGGCTTTGATGCGATTACGCTGTTTACCTGTAAAGAGAAGCCTACCGGCAACGCACTGATTTATGTGGCCGGGGATGATGCTGAGAACATGATTTCGGTGTTCCCAGGCGCGAACACCACGGTGACGGCGGCGGAAGTGTCGCGCTGTCAGCCTACGGTAGCCGCAGCAGATATCTTGTTGGTGCAGCTAGAGAACAACCTGAATGCTATTCAGCGCATGATTGATAATGCGCGTGCGGGTGGCACCTTTGTGATTTTAAACCCGGCGCCGTGGCAAAAAGTGAGTGATGCACTGCTGGCGAAGGTGGATTTACTGACGCCCAATAGCACCGAAGCGATGCAGATTACCGGCGTAAAGGTGACGGATTTTGCCAGTGCGCAGAAAGCCGCAGAAGTGATGCACCGCAAAGGCGCGCGTCAGGTGATTATTACCCTGGGGATGGCGGGCGCCCTGTTGTCCAATGCGGAACAGCAGCCGCTGCGCATTCCGCTGTTCCCGGCACAACCGCTGGATACCACCGGCGCGGGCGATGCGTTTAACGGTGCGCTGGCAGCGCGTTTAGCGTCTGGCGATGAACTGCCACAAGCGGCTCTGTTCGCTTCGGCGTTTGCTTCGTTGTGTGTCGAGCGTTCTGGTGCGGCTAATTCAATGCCGTCGTACGCCGAAGCGCTGGCGCGTATGCAGGCCCATCCGGAGTGTGTGCCTGAGCCGTTGGAAGTGATGGCTTGAATGACTGTGGGCGGCCATGAAAGTCGCCCTTAGTGATGCACCGGTTAGGCTTTTAACCAACCTGCAATCTGCGCATATTGCAGCAGCATAATCGCTTTACCGTCGAGGATGCGGCCATCTTTCACCATCGCCAGCGCTTGCGGAAAAGGCAATTCCAGCACGGTAATCTCTTCATCTTCTACGCCACCACCGGCATTGGCGCGCATTGCATCGCTATACTCTGCCGCGAAGAAATGGACGATTTCTGTTACGCCACCCGGTGACATGTAGGCTTCAAACAGCTTCTCGACCTTGCCGACCTCATAACCGGTCTCTTCGATGGCTTCTTTGCGGATGCAATCTTCCGGCGTGTCGTTATCCAGCAACCCCGCGCAGGTCTCAATCAATTCACCGCTGGCATTACCGTTAACGTAAGTCGCAATGCGGAACTGACGAATCAGCAGCACGGTATTTTTATCGCGGTTATAAAGCAGGATGGTGGCGCCGTTGCCGCGATCATAGACTTCGCGTTTGTGGCGGATGACTTCGCCGTTGCTACGGGTCAGTTCGTAGGTGAAGTTACGCAGGATAAAGTAATTATCTGACAGTAACTTATCTTTAATGATGTTGATCTTTAACGACATGGCCGCTCCACCGCTTAATGAGGGAGCCTGAGATAATAGGCGTTAGCGGCGGGGAAAACTATCTGAATTCGTGCGGCCAGTGCGCAATAAAGGGCGAGAACGGTCGCGCAATACGTTGCGCCGCTACGACAAGGTGCAGGGAAAACTATCTGAATTCGTGCGGCCAGTGCGCAATGAAGGGCGAGAACGGTCGCGCAATACGTTGCGCCGCTACGACAAGGTGCAGAGAGAAGTAGCGGCGCGATTTATCGCGCGAATTGATGACAATGCGAAAATCAAAAACCGTTCTTCTGCTCGCTCATATCCGGCAGGTGATGCGCAATTCCTTTGTGGCAATCAATACAGGTTTGCCCATCCTCCACCGCTTTGCTGTGCATTTTTGCTGCCACCGTCTTCTGCGCGGTGAAATCCATATACTCGAAGTTGTGGCAGTTTCGGCACTCCTGCGAATTATTGTTCTTCATCCTGCGCCACTCATTCTGTGCCAGCTCGATACGCGTCTCTTCAAACTTCTGCGGTGTGTCGATCAGGCCGAAGATCTTGGCGTACACCTCTTTGCTGGCTTGCAATTTGCGCAGCATTTTCGGACCCCATTCGTGCGGCACATGGCAATCCGGGCAGGTTGCACGCACACCGCTGCGGTTGTTGTAGTGCACCGTCTGCATATACTCCTGATACACGTTGTTGCGCATCTCATGGCAGCCAATGCAGAACTGCTCGCGGTTGGTCATCTCCATTGCGGTATTAAAACCGCCCCAGAAAATAATCCCACCGGCAAAACCCAAAATCAGCAGCGTGCCGAGTGCTAAGCGGCTGGGGCGTCGCCACCAGCGCCAGATGCGTAATAATCTCTGTTTCATTGATAACCTCACTGCCCAAAGCCGTTAGCCGGTTTAAAGGTGTTCTCCTCCACCGGTTTAGCATCGGTTTGCGGGACGTGGCACTGCAAACAGAAGTAGCGGCGCGGCGATACCGTGCTGCTCACCAGGCCATCACGATCGGTAAAGTGTGTTGGGCTCACGCGCGGTGCGCCGGTGGTCAGGTAACTTTGCGTGCCGTGGCACTGCAGGCAGCGGTTGACGTTTTTCGTCACCTGGTAGCCATCGACGCTGTGCGGGATCACCGGCGGCTGATTCACGTAGTTCAGCGGTTTGCGGCTCTGCTCTTTAGGCTGATGGATCGTGCCCTGCTGCGTGGCCGTGACTTCCGGGGATTGTGTGAGATCCACGCCATGACCCGCGTAAACCACGCCGCCCAGCGTCAGGGCAGCAACGGTGATAAGAGTAAATAAGGGTTTCATTACATCCTGCCTTAAATTTTGACCAGCTTAACGGCGCATTTTTTGTAATCGGTCTGCTTCGATAGCGGATCGGTGGCATCCAGCGTGACGTTGTTGGCCAGCACGCCAGCATCAAAGAACGGCATAAACACCAGCCCTTTTGGCGGTTGATTACGTCCGCGCGTTTCGACAGTCGCCACGGTTTCGCCACGGCGTGATACCACGCGGACCTTCTCGCCACGGCGGAAACCGCGATCTTTGGCGTCCAGCGGATGGATATACAGCAGCGCCTGCGGCACGGCACGATGCAGCTCCGGCACGCGACGCGTCATGGTGCCGGTGTGCCAGTGTTCCAGCACGCGGCCGGTACAGAACCACATATCGTACTCGGCGTCCGGTGCTTCAGCGGGTGGCTCATACGGCAGGGCAAAAATGGTGGCTTTGCCATCTGGTTTGCCATAGAAACGCACGCCCTCGCCCGCTTTGACGTAGCTGTCAAAGCCTTCGCGGTAGCGCCAGCGCGTCTCTTTGCCATTCACCACCGGCCAGCGCAATCCGCGCGCTTCATGATAGGCATCGAATGGCGCCAGATCGTGACCGTGTCCGCGACCAAAGCTGGCATACTCTTCAAACAGGCCTTTTTGGATGTAGAAGCCAAAATCGCGCGCCTCGTCGTTCAGTCGATCATCGGCCACTTCGCTCAACGGGAATTGATTAACCTGGCCGTTGGCGTACAGCACGTCATACAAGGTTTTATCCCGCAGCTCTGGCTGTTGGGCAATCAACGCTTCCGGCCAGACCTCTGCCACGCGGAAACGCTTAGCGAAATTCACCATCTGCCACAGATCCGATTTGGCTTCACCCGGTGCTTTCACCTGTTGATGCCAGAACTGGGTACGACGCTCGGCGTTGCCATAAGCGCCCTCTTTCTCCACCCACATTGCCGTCGGCAGGATCAAGTCCGCACACAAAGCACTGACGGTGGGATAAGGATCGGACACCACGATAAAGTTGCGTGCATCACGCCAGCCTGGCATGCGCTCCTGCGTCAGGTTCGGGCCCGCCTGCATGTTGTTGTTACACATCACCCAGTACGCATTCAGTTTGCCGTCTTTCAGCGCGCGATCTTGAGCGACCGCATGCAGGCCGATTTTGGCGGGAATGGTGCCCTGCGGCAGCTTCCACAGTTTCTCAGCCGTCGCACGGTGCTTATCGTTATTCACCACCATGTCTGCGGGCAGGCGATGCGAGAAGGTGCCGACTTCACGTGCGGTTCCGCACGCGGAGGGTTGCCCGGTGAGCGAGAAGGGACCGGTGCCGGGGCGCGAGATTTTTCCGGTCAGCAGATGGATGTTGTAGCACAGGTTATTGGCCCACACGCCGCGCGTATGTTGATTAAAGCCCATGGTCCAGTAGGAGACCACGTTGATGTTTGGGTCGGCATAGAGTTCGGCCAGCGCAATCAGCTGATCCTGCTCTACACCGCTCATCTCACTGGCTTTCTCTACCGTGTATTCGGCAACGAATTTGGCGTACTCGTCGTAGCTGATCGGCGTGGATTCGCCGCTATCCGGGTTTTTCGCTGAGGCCTGACGCGGATCGCTCGGGCGTAATCCATAACCAATATCCGTGACGCCTTTACGCAGCGTGACGTGATTCTGCAGGAAGGCTTTATCGACTTTGTTGTTCTGAATGATGTAGTTGGCGATGAAGTTAAGAATCGCCAAATCGCTTTGCGGCGTAAACACCATGCCGTTATCAGCCAGTTCAAAACTGCGATGACGGTAGGTAGAGAGCACGGCGACTTTAACATTGTCATCGCTCAGGCGACGGGCCGTCAGGCGTGACCAGAGAATCGGATGCATCTCGGCCATGTTCGAGCCCCACAGCACAAAGGCATCGGCCACTTCGATGTCATCGTAGCAGCCCATCGGTTCATCCATGCCGAAGGTACGCATAAAGCCCACCACCGCCGAGGCCATGCAGTGGCGCGCGTTAGGATCGAGATTGTTGGTGCGGAAACCGGCTTTCATCAATTTAGAGGCGGCATACCCTTCCCATACCGTCCATTGACCGGAACCGAACATGCCGATGGATTCAGGCCCGTTGGCTTTTAGCGCCGCTTTGAACTTCTGTTCCATGATGTCGAAGGCCTGATCCCAACTCACCGGGGTAAACTCGCCTTCTTTGTCGTAGTGGCCATCGGTCATGCGCAGCAACGGCTGCGTCAGGCGGTCTTTTCCGTACATGATCTTGGGCAGGAAATAACCTTTGATGCAGTTCAACCCACGGTTCACTTCCGCCTGCGGATCGCCCTGTGAGGCCACCACGCGCCCCTCCTGGGTGCCCACCAGCACGCCACAGCCGGTGCCACAAAAACGACACGGCGCCTTTTCCCAGCGGATCGGGGCGCCCAGTGCGGTCACGGCTTTGGTGACGCTGGGAATCGTAAGTCCTGCGGCCACTGCCGCCGCTGCGGCCGCATTGGCCTTCATAAATTCTCGACGACTGACTTTCATGATGCTTCCTTGTGACGATATCCCGTTTCGTCTTGCTGGTGATACACCAGAGAAACGGCCAATACATGCGGGATATTGCGGGTGGCTTCGATGTTATTCAGCAAGGCGCGACTATCAGCAGCACCCAGGGTCACGGCCAGCGTGCCGCGTGCACTGTCTTCGGCGGCGATTTCGCAATCAGAAAGCAACAGCAATGCCTGCTTTACCGCCGGGATGGCGTGAGATCGCGCCTGGATGACCAGACCGCATACGTGCCAACTGCTTTCAGGGAGAATGGAGTGCGTCATGCGCTCACCTCGTTTAGCCAGCTTGAGATGAGGCGTAAAATACCCTGAGCTTTTGCAGGGCTATATCACCCGAAAGGTGTATATCCCGATGTGGGATCAAGGGAAGGACAATTGAAATGAAAACGGGGGCCAAAAGGCCCCCGTTGATGAGAATGGCTGCGATTAACGCGAGCTATCTTCCGCCAGCTTAGCTGCCCCATCATCCTGTTCGTCATGATGATGGTCGTGCTCTTTCATGGCTTCCGCATGCACGCGTTTGCGCACACCGAACCAGCCCAGCACCAGTACCACGGCAATCAGCGGGATGGATGCAATAGTGTAGGTACCGTTTGGATAATCAAACGCCATCAACACCAGCACGCTCACCAGGAACAGCAGCGTCAACCATGAGGTGAACGGTGCCCACGGCAGCTTGAAACTGACGTCTTCCGCTTTACCTTCTTTAATCGCTTTGCGCAGACGCATCTGGCACACCACGATAAAGCCCCAGGAAGAGATGATGCCCAATGAAGCCACGTTTAGTACAATCTCAAACACCTGCGATGGCACATAGTAGTTGAGCACCACACCGACCACGTACACCGCGATGGTAACGAGGATACCGGCGAACGGCACCTGCTGTTTGCTCATCTTCGACATGAACTGAGGCGCAGAACCGCCCATCGACATGGAGCGTAGAATACGACCGGTGGAGTACAAGCCCGAGTTGAGGCTCGACAACGCTGCGCTCAGCACCACGATGTTCATCACGCTACCAATGTAAGGCACGCCCAGTTTGGAGAAGAAGGTCACAAACGGACTCTGCCCTGCCTGATAGGCGTTCCATGGCAGCAGCAGTACCAGCAGCACCACCGAACCGACGTAGAAGAGACCAATACGCCAGATCACGCTGTTGATGGCTTTAGGCAGCATGGTTTTCGGGTCTTTACACTCCCCGGCCGCGGTGCCCACCAACTCAATCGAGGCGAAGGCAAACACCACCCCTTGCACCAACACCAGCGCCGGCAGCAAGCCGTGCGGGAAGAAACCGCCGTTGTCCGTGATCAGATGGAAGCCGGTAGTATTGCCGTCCAGCGGTTTACCGCTGCCGAGGAACACCACACCGACGATCAGGAACACCACGATCGCCAGCACTTTCACCAATGCGAACCAGAACTCCATTTCGGCGAACCACTTCACGCCGATCATGTTCATGGTACCGACAATCGCCAGTGCGCCAAGGGCAAATACCCACTGCGGCACATCACCAAACGCGCCCCAGTAGTGCATATACAACGCAACTGCGGTGATATCCACGATACCGGTCATCGCCCAGTTAACGAAGTACATCCAGCCTGCCACGTATGACGCTTTTTCCCCGAGGAATTCACGTGCATAAGAAACAAAGCTGCCGCTTGATGGGCGGTGTAATACCAGTTCGCCCAATGCACGGAGAATAAAGAAGGAGAAGATACCGCACACCAGATAAACCAGTGCCAGAGCAGGACCGGCCATCTGCAAGCGCGCACCTGCACCAAGGAACAGGCCGGTACCGATGGCACCGCCAATGGCGATCATTTGTACCTGACGGTTACCCATTGCTTTGTGGTAACCGCTGTCGTGGGAATTGAGCCAGCGTCTTTTCGCAGCGCGTTGTTCGGCTGCGGTTTTTTTAGTTGAATTCATAGCTTTCCTGTTTGTCCTGACCATCAATCATCGCCTGACCAATCGTTTGCGTGCGGCGGTGCGAAATGGGGTAAAACCCGCTACCGATACGGCGGAACGATGTCGCGCGGTGAGCCGGGAATTTACGGCGATGAATCCTACCCGTTCTGCATGAACGAAGCAAAAAATACCGTTTGGTTGCACGAGTTGATTTGTAAGAATCGGTCGCGGTGCACAAAAAAACCGGCCAGTGAATGGCCGGTAAAGGGGTGGCTACAGGGAAATACTACGGGAGGGGATTAACGGTAAATCTCTGCGGTGCCGCTCCACAGGCTGGAATCGCCTGGGTTTTGCACGCCAATTACGCGGTAATGGCTGGCGCCCATATCTTCCGCTTTCTGCGACAGCTGGCGGGTTGCATCATCGATGGAACCGCGAACGCCGCTGATGGAAACGGTACCGCTGCTTTGCAGATTTTCCGCCTGCTCAGCACTTAAGGGTTGCGCGGCGAAGGCCGTGAAACTTGCGGTGGCAAGCAGTGCAGCAGTCAGAATGGCAATCGGTGTCTTCATCATTTGCTCCTGTTGTCGTCCGTTCATAAAAGTGATTACGCTGCAAATTATCAGCGAAGTAATGAAAAACAGGCACAGCAGGCCGTAAAGCCGTTCAATAATTCGCCAGCTAACGAGATGCAATCCAGGGAAAGGTAAAGAGAAGTGGATTTCTCTGCTAAAAGTAACCTGATGTGACGATTCCGGCTCGCTGTCTGCCTGACGCTGCCTTATAATCCCACGCTCTTATAAGGGTTTTATTGTGATAGTGAAACGTCCTGTTACCCGCACCATGGCCCGTGCCCTGAGCGCGATTGTGTTGTTGTCGCTGCTCACCACCGGCCTCGCGCTGTTAACGCTCTCCAGCAGTTTGCGTGATGCCGAAGCGGTGAATGTCGCCGGCTCACTGCGCATGCAAATTTACCGCCTCGCCTGGGATAGCACGCGCGATCCGCAGCAGTTGACGCAGCACATCCAAATCTATCAGCAAACCCTCAGCTCACCGGCTCTGCAGCATCTGGAGCGCCCGTGGGTGCCGAAGGAAGTCGCCAGCCGCTATCGCTATCTGCGCGATAGCTGGCCGCAATTGCAACAAACGCTACAGCCCGAGCGCGCGCAGATCTATCAGCAACGCGTTGCCGGGTACGTCAGTGAAATCGACCGTTTTGTGCTGGCACTGCAACATTACGCCGAACTGAAAATGCATCTGGTGGCGGCCAGTAGCCTGTTTGGTTTCCTGGCGATTGTGGCGCTGGCGCTGTGGACCATCCGTTTTATCCGTCGCAATGTGGTACGCCCGCTGGATTCACTGGTTACTGCCAGCCAATACGTTGAGCAGGCAAATTTCAGCTTTCCACCGTTGTCCGTCTCTCAGACCACCGAATTGGGTGTACTGGCACAAGCTTTTACTCACATGGCTGAACGTCTGCACTCGCACTATCGCCTGCTTGAGCTGGCGGTGCGCAATAAAACGGAAGATCTGACGCAAGCCAACCGCACGCTGAAATTACTCTATGAATGCTCGCAGGTCCTCACCAGTAGCCCACTTAATCCGGAATTGTTCCAGGGATTGCTGCGGCTGGTTCAACGTCGTGAGGCGTTAACCCTATTGAGCATCACCAGCGACGGTATTGATTTTCAGGCCGGCGTGGCAGAGGACGGTCTCGAATGGCATCGTTTGCCGCTGCAACAAGAAGATCAGTCACTCGGCGAACTGTGCTGGCAAACACGGCGAGCGCCTCCTGCCGATGAACTGATGCAAAGCCTGGCCAACATGCTGGCGCGTTCGTTATGGATTTGGCAGACGCAAAAACAGTACCAGCAGATGCTATTAATAGAAGAGCGATCCACCATCGCGCGTGAACTGCATGATTCGCTGGCGCAGTCGCTCTCCTTCCTGCGCATCCAGCTTACGTTGTTGCGCCGCAATGTCGATCACACCCAGCCCCAGGCACAATCGATTATTGCCGAGTTTGATCGCGCCCTGGCCGAGGCCTATCAGCAACTGCGCGAGTTACTGACGACCTTTCGTCTGACTATCGAACAGGCAGATTTAGTGCAGGCGATGCAGGCAATGATCGCCCCGTTGCAGGAACAGTCTCACGCCGCGATCGCCTTCGATTACCAATCGGGCCTGCAAACGCTGGATGCGCAACAGCAGGTGCATGTGCTGCAGATTGCACGTGAAGCCCTGCTGAACGCCATTCGTCACGCACAGGCGCAGCAAATCCATATTTTTTATCAGCGCGATGAAGACGCATTCCATCTGCTGACGATTGAAGATGACGGTTGCGGCATCCGTAGCCTGGAAGAACCTCCAGGCCATTACGGTCTGACGATAATGGCGGAGCGCGCTGCCCGGCTTTCTGGCAGCTTACTGATTACTCCGCAGACGCGTGGCACGCGCATTACGTTGCGTTTCCCACCGCGACCGGCACACCGGCTGGCTTAACGCGATACACTTATGTTGAATGGACTTTGACTGGAGAATTTATGGCCCCCTCTTCCCTGACTATTATGATCGTTGACGATCATCCGCTGATGCGTCGTGGCATCCGCCAACTGCTGGCACTGGAACCACGTCTGGAAGTGGTGGCCGAAGCCAACAACGGTACAGAAGCGCTGGCTGAAGCACGTCGCCTCTCGCCCGATGTGATATTGCTCGATCTGAACATGAAAGGCATGTCGGGTTTAGATACCCTGAAAGCCCTGCGCCACGAAGGGATCGCTTCGCGCATTTTGGTGCTGACCGTTTCCGACGCACGCAATGATATTTACGCCATGGTCGATGCCGGCGCTGATGGCTATTTGCTGAAAGACAGTGAGCCGGAATTATTGCTGGCGCAGGTCATGCGCGGTGCAATGGGTGAGAATGTGTTTAGTGAAGTGGTGGCAGAATATCTGGCAACGCGCCAGCCGAGCGCCAATCCTTTCAAACAACTCACCGAGCGTGAACTGGATGTATTGCAGGAAGTGGCGCGCGGGTTATCCAATAAAGAGATTGCCGCCACCTTGCATATTTCCGAAGAAACGGTAAAAGTGCACATCCGCAATCTGCTGCGTAAACTGGACGTTCGTTCACGCGTCGCCGCCACAGTGCTCTGGCTCGAGAGCCGCAATGTGTAGCAGCGCACAGAAAACCAGCACGACATTTACACTTTCTCCATAATTTATCCACGATTCTCTAATTTGCGCCGCGTACAGTAGGCAGCAGCAGGAGTTTTCGGGATAGCACCTTGCACTCCGCCGACGTGAAGCCGACTGCGCTTCACGTTTTACATAATAAAAGTAAAAAATACGCAGCTGAGGAGTGTCGGTTCCATGTCGAATTTTTTTATCGACCGCCCCATTTTTGCCTGGGTTTTGGCTATTTTGCTTTGTCTTTGCGGCACACTAGCGATCATCTCCCTGCCCATTGAGCAGTATCCCGATCTCGCACCGCCTAACGTGCGTATTACTGCCAATTATCCCGGTGCCTCTGCGGAAACGCTGGAGAACACCGTTACCCAGGTTATCGAACAGAACATGACCGGTATCGATAACCTGATGTATATGTCCTCAAACAGCAGTAACACGGGTCAGGCGCAAATCACCCTCACCTTTACTGCTGGCACCAATCCTGATGAAGCCCGCCAGCAGGTACAAAACCAGCTGCAATCCGCACTGCGTAAATTACCCGCCGCCGTTCAATCTCAGGGCGTCACGGTAAATAAAACCGGTGACAGCAATATCCTGATGATTGCGTTTGTCTCTACCGACGGAAGTATGGACAAACAGGATATTTCAGATTATGTCGCCAGTAACATTCAGGATCCGCTGAGCCGCATCGATGGTGTGGGTCAGGTTGATGCCTATGGTTCGCAATACGCGATGCGTATCTGGCTCGATCCTAACAAGCTGATTGCCTATGCGCTGACCACCGATGACGTGGTGACGGCGATTGAATCGCAGAACACCCAGGTGGCGGTCGGCCAGGTTGGCGGCTTGCCATCGGTGGATAAACAAGCGCTCAATGCCACCGTCAATGCGCAGTCGATGCTGCAAACACCAGAGCAGTTCAAAGCCATCACGCTGAAAACCAACAGTGACGGCTCGGTGGTGACGCTGGGCGATGTGGCTGACGTGGCGATGGGGGCGGAAAAATACGACTTCCTCAGCCGCTACAACGGTCAGGCGGCGTCCGGTCTCGGTATTAAGCTGGCGTCCGGCGCCAACGAAATGAACACCGATAAGCTGGTGCGTGCACGTGTGGAAGAGTTGTCGCACTACTTCCCGCACGGGCTGGAAGCCAAAATCGCCTACGAAACTACGCCGTTTGTGAAAGCCTCGATCACCGACGTGGTGAAAACGCTGCTGGAAGCGATTCTGCTGGTGTTCCTGGTGATGTATCTGTTCCTGCAGAACTTCCGCGCCACGCTGATTCCGACCATTGCCGTACCGGTGGTGCTGCTCGGCACCTTCGCGGTGCTGTATGCCTGCGGATTCAGTATCAACACGCTCACCATGTTCGCCATGGTGCTCGCCATCGGCCTGCTGGTGGATGACGCCATCGTGGTGGTGGAGAACGTTGAACGCATCATGAGTGAGGAAGGACTTTCACCGCGCGCCGCCACGCGAAAATCGATGGGACAGATCCAGGGGGCGCTGGTGGGTATTGCGCTGGTGCTGTCGGCGGTATTCGTACCGATGGCCTTCTTCGGCGGCACCGTGGGCGCTATCTATCGCCAGTTCTCGATCACCATCGTGTCGGCGATGGTGTTGTCGGTACTGGTGGCGATGATTTTGACGCCAGCCCTGTGCTCGACGCTGCTCAAACCTCTCGAACAAGGCCATCATCATGGACGTCGCGGCTTCTTTGGCTGGTTTAACCGCAACTTTAATGCCAGCGCGGAACGCTACGAACGCGGAGTCGCGCGTATCTTGATGAAGGGCGGGCGCTGGCTGGTGCTCTATCTCGGCATCATCGGCGTAATGGCGTTTCTGTTTATCAAGCTGCCGACCTCGTTCCTGCCGCTGGAAGACCGGGGCGTATTCCTGACGCAGGTGCAGCTGCCGCCGGGCGCGACCTTGCAGCAGACCTCCAACGTGGTGGCGAAAGTTGAAAACTATTACATGACAGCCGAGAAAGACAACGTGCTGTCGGTGTTCTCAACCATCGGTGCCGGTCCGGGTGGTAACGGCCAAAACGTGGCGCGCCTGTTTGTACGCCTGAAAAACTGGGAAGAGCGTCCAGGCAGCGATCGTACCTCATTCGCCATCATCGATCGCGCCACCAAAGCCTTCCATAAAATCAAAGAGGGCCGCGTGATCGCCAGCAGCCCACCGGCGATTACCGGCATGGGCAGCTCGTCGGGCTTTGATATGGAGCTGCAGGATCACGGCGGTATTGGTCATACCCAGTTGATGGCGATGCGTGACAAGCTGCTGGAGTTGGCCGACAGCAATCCGGCCCTCTCTCGCGTGCGTCACAACGGCCTGGATGACAGCCCGCAGCTGCAAATTGATGTCGATCAGCGCAAAGCCCAGGCGCTGGGCGTTTCGCTCGACACCATCAATGACACGCTGACCACCGCATGGGGCTCAACCTATGTGAATGACTTCCTCGATCGCGGCCGCGTGAAGAAGGTATATGTGCAGGCCGCAGCGGAATTCCGCATGCTGCCAGGCGATATCAACAAATGGTACGTTCGCAACAGTAGCGGCACTATGGTGCCCTTCTCCGCCTTCGCCACCAGCCGTTGGGAAACCGGTTCGCCGCGTCTGGAACGTTACAACGGCTACTCTTCACTGGAGATCGTCGGCGAGGCCGCCAATGGCGTCAGTAGCGGCACCGCGATGGATGTGATGGAGAAACTGGTGGGGCAACTGCCGTTAGGCGTTGGCTTCCAGTGGACCGGAGCCTCTTATCAGGAACGTCTCTCCGGTTCACAGGCACCTGCGCTGTATGCGATTTCGCTGCTGGTGGTGTTCCTGTGTCTGGCCGCGCTGTATGAGAGTTGGTCGATTCCGTTCTCCGTGATGCTGGTGGTGCCACTTGGCGTGGTGGGTGCGCTGGTGGCAACCTGGATGCGCGGACTCGAGAACGACGTGTACTTCCAGGTTGGCTTGCTCACCGTGATTGGCTTGTCGGCGAAGAACGCCATCCTGATCGTGGAATTCGCCAATGAGATCAACAGCAAAGGACGTGAGCTGATGGAGGCGACGCTGGAGGCTTCACGTCAGCGTCTGCGCCCGATTCTGATGACGTCGCTGGCCTTTATCTTCGGCGTGCTGCCGATGGCGATCAGCAGCGGGGCGGGTTCCGGCAGCCAGCATGCGGTCGGAACGGGCGTCATGGGCGGCATGATCTCCGCGACGATATTAGCGATTTTCTTCGTGCCGCTGTTCTTTGTGCTGGTGCGTCGTCGCTTCCCGTTAAAAGAGAAGTCACACGATTAAAGCCTAAAATAAAACGGGGCCGCGATATTCGCAGCCCCGTTGTTATTTGGATTGAATTACAGCAAGTTGGGAGTGCCCTGCTTTTCTCTTCGCGATTACTTACTACGTAACATCGCTTCAATAAATTCTTTCCAGTTCCCCAATTCGGTGTCGACCATCATACCCTCTCTTATTGTAGTGGTGATTCTACGCCGATTTTTTCTACAGGTGAATACGTTTCCACCACTCAACACTATCGGCAAAAGCGCAAAAAACCTTCAATTTGTCGAAAATGCGTACTGACGCACATTTCAGCAAGCCGTTAACACCACAGGGAAAAATCACCTGCGTTATCGGGTAGCACATTTTTCCGATCAGGATAATTCTTAGGAAACTGATGATGCCACCAGGAACTATTCAGGACGTTAATGAAAACGTTTACTGGACCTAATTAATAGAATTGATAACGCTGAAATTATCATTAAAAAACAAATAAAACGCAGCGCCTAACGCCGCAGAGGTCACAGCCAGCAGAGCGCTATGGTAAACTCGCGCTTTATTTTTCACAGGATGGGAACAGGCGATGACAGCGCAGTGGGTGATGTACGGAATTAAAAATTGCGACACCATAAAAAAAGCACGCAACTATTTAGCAGAATCCGGCACCGACTATCGTTTTCACGATTATCGCGTGGATGGCATCGATGACGCGCTACTGCAATCGTTTATCGATCAGCTTGGCTATGAAGTGCTGCTCAATACGCGCGGTACCACCTGGCGTAATCTGCCAGAAGCGGAGCGTGCAGCCGTCACCGATGCGGCCAGCGCGAAAGCCGTGATGCTCGCCCAGCCTGCCATTATCAAACGTCCGGTATTGTCTGCCCCTAACGGTGACTTGCTGGTCGGTTTCAAAGATTCCCTTTATCACGCGTTTATCCAGGAGAAGTCATAACATGTTCTGTCCGGTCATTGAGCTGGCTCAGCAGCTAATTCGTCGTCCGTCACTGAGTCCGGATGATGCCGGTTGTCAGGCGCTGTTAGTGGCACGTCTGGAAGCGATTGGCTTTACGGTCGAACAGATGCACATCGGCGATACCCTGAACTTCTGGGCCACACGTGGTCAGGGCGAAACCCTGGCGTTTGCCGGTCACACCGATGTGGTGCCGCCAGGTGATGCTAATCGCTGGATCAGCCCGCCGTTTGAGCCTTCGATTCGTGATGGCATGCTGTTTGGTCGTGGTGCCGCGGACATGAAAGGATCGCTGGCGGCGATGGTGGTGGCTGCAGAACGTTTTGTCGCGGCTAATCCGCAACATAAAGGACGTCTGGCATTTCTGATCACTTCCGATGAAGAAGCCAGCGCGGTTAACGGCACGGTGAAAGTGGTTGAGCGTTTGATGGCGCGCAACGAGCGCATGGATTACTGCCTGGTGGGCGAGCCTTCCAGTACCGAAATCGTTGGCGATGTGGTGAAAAACGGTCGTCGCGGTTCGATGACTGCCAATCTCACCATTCACGGTGTGCAGGGCCACGTGGCCTATCCGCATCTGGCCGATAACCCGGTGCACCGCGCGATGCCAGCCCTGAATGAGTTGGTGGCCACCGAGTGGGATCAGGGCAACGAATTCTTCCCGCCCACCAGCATGCAGATTGCCAACGTGCAGGCCGGCACCGGCAGTAATAACGTGATCCCCGGTGAATTTTTCGTGCAGTTCAACTTCCGCTTCAGCACCGAACTCACCGATCAGATGATCAAAGAGCGTGTTGCTGCCCTGCTGGATCGCCATCAGTTGCGTTACACACTGGAGTGGAATGTTTCCGGTCAGCCGTTCCTGACCTCGCGCGGCAAACTGGTTGATGCCGTGGTAAATGCTGTCGCGCACTATAATGAGATTAAGCCACAGTTACTGACCACAGGCGGCACCTCTGACGGACGCTTTATCGCGCGGATGGGTGCGCAGGTTGTGGAGCTGGGCCCGGTGAATGCCACCATTCATAAAATCAATGAGTGCGTGAAAGCGTCAGATTTGCAGATGCTGAGTCGTATGTACCAGCGCATCATGGAACAGCTGATCGCTTAAGTAAGCACGCTAAAGGAGCAATGGGATGGAATTCTTTAAAGAGTACTGGTGGATCTTAGTGATCCTGCTGATGGTCGGCATTTTAATGAACGTTTATAAAGACTTAAAACGTATCGATCATAAAAAATTCATGGATAACAAACCGGATTTACCACCACATCGCGACTTTAACGATAAATGGGATGATGACGACGACTGGCCGAAGAAAAAATAATTGCGGTTAATCTCCTCCCTGTATACGTAGCGGCGTGATGCGCCGCGCTTCTGATAGCGAAGTCGCTACAGAATTGCGCGATTAATCTCGCCGTTACGTTAAGAGCAACCCTCACTGTTCAACCATCACATCATCATGATGACATCATCATCGCCCGGTTTAGCCCCGCTGAGCGCCTCGTCGAAGTAGCGACGCGGAATGGTATAACGCAGATGATTCAACGCCAGTTGCATGCTGCGATCATCAATGGCATGCGGCAAATCGTCCACCACATCCAGCGTCACATCCCCACCCAGTGCGGTTAACCGTTGCATTGCGGCTTCGGCATGCTCCAGTGGGATCTGCTCATCATAATCACCGTGGATCAGATGAATGGTATTACGAGAGCTGACGCGCTCCGGCAGCGTGCTGTAACGACCGCTAAACACAATCGCGCGTCCTGCCAGATCGGCATGGGCTTTGACGCCTTCCAGTACCATGGTGCCGCCCTGCGAAAAGCCGACCAGCGCGGTAGCTTCCGGCCGGACACCCGATGCCTGCTGCCAGTGACGCACCGATTCCACAAACATCGGCATCACGGCATTCACGCCCTGCTGTTCCGAGCGGTCATGCGCGGGAATATCCGCAAACCATTGGCGACCCTGCGGCTCACTAGCCGGATAGGGCGAACCCACTGAGACAACGAATGCCTCCGGAAACGCTTTGGCGAACCAGTTGCCGACTTGCGCCATCGAATCAGGATTGTCATTCACGCCGTGATACAGCAAAAACAGCTGCGCAGCGTGTGTCGGTTGCTGAACAATTACATATCGTAGTGCCATAAGATCCTCCTCAAATCACTATACGCCGCTGAGGCGGGAGTGATATTGGGAAAATTTGAACGAGATAATGGATTTATTGCAACGATGCCAACTGCTGCTGCCACTGTTCCGCCCGGCTGGCATCACACTGAATCAATGCTTCAGCCGTCTCCTGGCGTAAGCGTTGCACCAGGGCTTTGCGACCACTGAGTCCCGCTTGCTGCGCTACAGCACTCAACGCTTGTTTTTGCACAAGTATGGCTTCAAGCAGCGGTTGCGAGGAGGCTCGCACCAGGCGCTGCAACGCGGCATAGCTCGCCTCATAAGGCCGTTGCGCCCAGGCAAATCCTGCCAGCAGCGGCCAGTCATCCTCGCTCAGTGTCTGAGAGTGATCGGTTGTCTTGAAGGGAACATCAATAATGTCACGCAACCACACCGCGTCACGCGCAAATCGCTGTGCCGCCTGCTGCTGCAGTTGTTCTCCGGCAGGCGTTAAGGGACGTATCGCCATCGCCGCATAGCAGCCACTGCTGGCTTCACGCTGTGAGCCGATGCGTACCAGAGTAAAGCCACAACGCTGCCAGAACTGCCAGAGCGATTCGGTATAGCCAAAACTCACCGAAAGGAAATCGCATCCTTCCGCCTGCTGCTGTGCCATGGCCACCAACGCGCTGCCAATACCGCGCTGTCGTTGTGCGGCTAACACGGCAATGCGACTGATACGCTGCGAGCGCAAGGTGGCGGCTTCGGCAAATCCCGCATGGGCTGCCAGTGACTGTGCGACCAGATTGCCGCGCGGACGGCGCAACCCCGCCCAGACGGCATCAGCCAGCGGCTTGTCTAACCCCCCCTCTTCCACCAGCCACAGTGCGCCGACAATATTTTCTGGCGTGCCTGCCAGCCAGAAACGCATGCCGGGGGCATCGAGCATGCGCCGCAGGTCAATGGGAGAAGTGCGATAGTGGGCGCTCGCCAGCAGACGGTAGCCCGCTTCCAGTGCTCCTTGCTCTGGCGTGGCGGGGAAAATCGTTATCTCGCCGTTAGGTCCGCTTTCTATCGCATCCTCAAACAGCAGCGCATGGCTTAGCCACTGCTCCAGCGGATCGTGCACTGACCAGCGCAAGGGTTCATCGAGCTGGAAATGTTGCACCTGTGGCAAGGTAGCGCAGAAACGCAGCATAAAACCGCGCCCGGTGCCCTCGTAACCCTGCACGGTGGTGATCATCAGCACACGAGGGAAACGCTGCACAAACTGCTGCAACAACGGTGCTGGAATGGCGGCCGCTTCATCAACGATCAGCCACTGCACTGACGGCTCAGCGTCCATCGCGAGAATGGCATCCGGTGCCATAAAACGAAAATGTTCACCGGCAAATGCTGCCAGCACCTCAGTGGAAACTTTGGCCGGTGCCGTCACCAGGCAGTGCTGATTATGCTTGGCCAGCATCCCGGCCAGCGCCGATTTGCCCCGTCCACGTGCAGCCGTGATCACCGCCACGCCGAAGGGCATCTTAAGCAGCTGTTGCAGGATCCGCGCCTGCTGCTGTGGAGCCTGGCAGTGCCAATCGGGTAAGTCCAGTAAGGCAGGAGTACGCGCAGGCTGGTGTGGGTGCTGTAATTCGGGTACGCGCTCACATTGATGCTGATGCAGTAATTCAGATGCGCGCTCAGGTTGATGCTGATGCAGTAATCCGGATGCGCGCGCAGGCTGGTGTTGCTGCAGCAATTCGGGTGCGCGCTCATGTTGATACTGATACTGATACTGATGCTGATGCTGATGCAGCAATATGACCTGCGGATCCTGCTCAATCAGCTGCTGCAGATGGTGAATGAAATGAGGCGTGGCGATCGGTTCGCCGACATCGGCCCAGCGCAGGCTGTCGCAGTCCGGTTGCGTGGCCCAGTCTTGCCACGGCGGCGTCAGTAACAACAACCAGCTTCCCGCACGCAACGTGCCCGCTAACGCCGCAAAGGCCTCCGCATGGAAACCGCTGCGCGCATCGAAAATCGCATGCTGGAATTCACGACCCAGCAGCGTGCGCAGAGCTGCAGGCGCCACGCGCTGGGGGAAATCATCGCTGTCGCTGAGCGTGAGCCAGTCGCCGGACAGCGCTGCACGCCACTCAACTACCTGCTGCATCGCCCAGTCAGCTTCACCGGCGATCACACACAAGCGACGAATGCCCGCTCGCTGCATCGCGGCGGTGATATCAACTAACGACATCAGTTGGCGGCGAAGGTGTTGCAGTCGCCCGGGTTTCCGCTGTCAAAACCGCGTTTGAACCAGGTATAGCGCTGTTGTGAAGTGCCGTGTGTGAAGCTATCCGGCACCACGCGGCCCTGGCTTTTCTGCTGCAATCGGTCATCACCAATCGCTTCTGCGGTATCCAGCGCTTTCTTGAGGTCGCCCACTTCCAGCATATTTTGCTGCTGCACATAATGGCCCCACACGCCGGCAAAGCAGTCTGCCTGCAACTCCATTTTCACCGACAGCTGATTGGCCTGCGCCTGAGTGGCACCCTGCTGCATCTGACGTACTTTCGGCTCGATGCCCAGCAGTTTCTGGATGTGATGGCCGACTTCATGCGCAATCACATAGCCCTGCGCGAAGTCTCCGCCCGCACCCAGCTTGGTTTTCATATCATCGTAAAACGACAGATCGATATAGACGGTTTGATCCGCCGGACAGTAAAACGGCCCCATCGCCGACTGGCCGGTGCCGCAGCTGGTCGATGTGTAGTTGCGATACATCACCAGCTTAGGCGGAACGTACTGTTTGCCCATTTTCTGGAACAGCGTGCCCCAGGTCTCTTCGGTAGTCGCGAGAATCACCTTAGTGAATTTGGCATCCTCATTATCCTGCGCAGAGTTCACCGGGCGCTGTTGCTGTTGTGTCACCGGCGTGCCGCCTTCCAGCAGCGCGGTGAGGTCGTAACCGTAATAACCCGCCACGGCCACCACAATCAGCAGAATGATGCCGCCCTTGCCGCGTGGAATGCGGATTTGCCGACCGCCGCCGCCCAATCCGGGTGAATCATTGCGACGATCTTCTACATTGTCGCTTTCACGACGACCTTGCCAGCGCATGGCTCGCTCCTGTTAAAAGGTTTTGCATGATTTTAGTTGGCGGCATCGCTAATCACCAGCGTTGCGGCGTTAGCGTCGCGAGATTGAGAGAAAGGAGGCGTATTAAATAACGTGCAGGCAGGGTAGAAACAGAAAAGGCCGCCAACGATGACGACCTTTCATTTATGACGACCCCCTGTTTACCGTGCGCTGGAATGCGCACCGAAAAGGCATCGCTGAAGACTTAATCCAGTTTCACACCCAGGCGGTGCGCCACTTCTTCATACGCTTCAATCAGGCCGCCGAGGCTCTGACGGAAACGGTCTTTGTCCATTTTGTCCATGGTTTCTTTGTCCCACAGACGCGCGCCATCTGGCGAGAACTCATCGCCCAACGTCACTTCACCGTTAAACAGACCGAACTCCAGCTTGAAGTCGACCAGGATCAAACCGGCGTCATCAAACAGTTTGCTCAGTACGTCGTTGGCTTTGAAAGTCAGTTCCTGCATGCGCGCCAGATTGGCTTTGCTGACCCAGCCAAAGGTCTCGCAGTAGGATTCGTTGACCATCGGGTCGTGTTTGGCGTCATCTTTCAGGAAGAGATCAAACAGCGGTGGATTGAGCAACATGCCCTCTTCCACGCCCAGACGTTTTACCAGCGATCCTGCCGCACGGTTGCGCACTACGCACTCCACCGGCACCATCTCCAGCTTTTTGACCAGCGCTTCGTTATCCGACAGCAGCGCTTCCATCTGGGTCGGAATGCCCGCTTCCTGCAATTTGGTCATAATGAAATGGTTGAACTTGTTGTTCACCATTCCTTTGCGATCAAATTGCTCGATTCGTGCACCGTCTCCTGCTGACGTATCGTTGCGGAATTCAAGTACCAGCAGATCCGGATTATCGGTGCTGTATACGGTTTTCGCTTTACCGCGATACAACTCAGCTCGCTTTTGCATCTCATTAACTCCAAACATGAAAGAACCCGTGTTCAGCGGTGTTTCACCGCGCGATGACTGCCTGACGCAATCGTTTACTTCGCCGGGCGCTATTATGCCAAATCCAAAACAAAAAGGCCGGAGAATCTCCGGCCCTTTGGCAATTTATTTGTTCAGTGCACCCTGGAACACCGCCACCAGTGCATCGTTCTGCGCCTGAGTGAGCACGTGGCCCTTAGGATCAATGAACTGCAGACTGCTGCGGTTATCCAGATCGCCAACCTGCAATTTGTAATCGCCGTTTGGCAGCTCAGGATCTTTCGCACCAATCGCGTCAAACGCGCTGCTGCCCGGCTGCTTGTAGGTCACTTTCAGACTACCCTGCGAGCGGTTGTCATCGGTGACTTCCATGCCCACACGCTTCAGCGCCGCTGGCAGACGCTGCCAGGTGACGTTAAACGGTGAACGCAGCACCAGCAGTGGCAGACCGGTATCATCTGCGCCGCTCTGGACATCAATCTGCCCGGTCGCGCGGCCCGCAGCGGCATCAGCACTGGCGGTGTCGATCTTATCCAGACCGGTACTGATGTCGTTCAACATCTGGCCGGTGTAGCGTTGGATCTGTGCCGGAGCCGTCACCGTCTCACCTTTCTGCTGCAATTCCAGCAGACGGACTGTCAACACCTGCTGATAGCTCTGGTTTTGTACGCTGATCTGATAACGACCACGATACTGGTTATCTTCATCCGCACGGTTCCACTGCACCCAATCGGTGGTCAGCTGCTGCCCAGCATCATCACGCTGTGCAATCGGGAACTTGTAGGACTGGATCACATTCACCACCTGTGACCAGATCGAGCCACGGCTGCTCTCAACCGCCAGCACACCGGTATTACCAGTGAACTGTGCACGCGTGCCGTTCAGCAGCGCCAGAGGTTGAGCCGGAGGACGAATATCCAGTTCTTTACCTACTGCACCCTTCGCAACAGTGTGCGGCACATCGTAATCGCCATTCTGCAGAGGCAGAATCATCCCCGCCGGGGCTTTTAAATCATGCAGTTCAGGCGCCTGCAGGTAAGATTCATCACCGCTGACCTGGCGCTTATAACGCTGATCGCTGGAACAAGCTGTTAGCAGCATCAGGGTGGACAAGCCCACCACGGTTGCCAGCGTCGAGCGCTTAACTGAATAACTCATTGATTCTCCCTAATTTATCGCAGACCCGCTTTAATCAGCGCCTGAGCCGTTTTCGCCTGACCGGCTTCGGTCAGTGGCGTCATCGGCAAGCGCAGCGTGTCATCCGCGATTAATCCTAGCTGTTTCGCTGCCCATTTAACCGGGATTGGATTGGGTTCACAGAAAAGCGTCTGGTGCAGGTGCATCAGACGCTGATTCAGGCGACGCGCTTCGGCAAAATTACCCTGTTGCGCCAGCGCACAGAGTTCAACCATTTCACGCGCTGCAATGTTGGCTGTAACCGAGATTACGCCTTTGCCGCCCAGTTGCATGGAGTCCAAAGCTGTCGCGTCATCGCCGCTGACAATAATGAACTCATCATTAACCAGCTCTTGGATCTGAGAAATACGCGATAAGTTCCCGGTGGCCTCTTTGATTCCGATAATATTTTTAATTTCGGCCAGGCGAGCCACGGTTTCTGGCAGCATGTCGCAGCCCGTACGTGATGGTACGTTATACAGCATCTGTGGCAGATCGGTGCTTTCGGCAATCGCTTTGAAGTGCTGGAACAGACCTTCCTGAGTTGGACGGTTGTAGTAAGGCGTCACGGTCAGACAACCCACCACACCGGAGCCGGTAAAGCGCTTCGTGAGAGAGATACCTTCAGCAGTGGCATTGGCGCCGGTACCGGCAATCACCGGGATACGGCCATCCGCCAGCTCCAGGGTCTGCATCACCACATCGCCATGTTCTTCATGGCTGAGGGTAGCGGATTCGCCGGTGGTGCCAACAGAAACAATCGCCGCGGTGCCGCTGGCAACATGATAATCAATCAGTTTTTTCAAACTCTCGCGGCAGACATTACCTTTTTCATTCATTGGCGTAATGAGCGCAACAATACTTCCGGTGAACATGGGCTATCCCCTCGACAAACAAGTGCCTCATGTTACGTTTTACCTCGAAAGAAAAGCAAGCGAGCCAAGCCATTCCTACCCTTGTCAGCAGTTTTTTTTATGTTTACCTTATGGTTATTAGCGAACGTACAGGAAATGCCATTTTGTCGCAGTCACAGCCTCACCATCTGGTGATCACCGCATTGGGCGTTGATCGTCCGGGTATCGTCAATACCATCACTCGCCACGTCAGTAGCTGCGGCTGTAATATTGAAGACAGTCGTCTGGCGATGCTGGGCGATGAGTTCACCTTCATCATGTTGCTTTCGGGGAGCTGGAACGCGATAACCCTGATTGAATCCACGCTGCCGATGAAAGGGGCTGAGCTGGAACTGTTGATTGTGATGAAGCGCACTAATGCGCGCGTCACCCCACCGATGCCAGCCACGGTATGGGTGCAGGTGGAAGTGCCAGATTCTCCTCATCTCATTGAGCGCTTTACCGATCTGTTCGATAAACATCAGATGAACATTGCCGAATTGGTGTCGCGTATTACCCCGGCACAGGAAGGTGTCCCACCGACACTGTATATTCAGATGACGGCACACAGCCCGGATAATCAGGCCAGCGCACCGTTTGAACAGGCCTTCAACAATCTGTGTGAAGAACTGCATGCACAAGGTTCAATTCGTCTTTATAGTGTCACCGACGATGCCAACAACACCCTGTAAGCTAACGCCGGATTATTTCTCCACACACTCTGCCCTGCGGCATACCGTGTAGTGAAATAACCCAGAGGGTGGCACCCGCTGGTGCTTTTTGCCGCGAGGGTGTATTACCCACAGCATGAAGAAAAAAATGGAGAGTTGTGATGAATCCACTGAAAGCCGGTGATACCGCACCGAAATTTAGCTTGCCCGATCAGGACGGCGAACAAGTAAATTTGGCCGACTTCCAGGGACAGCGCGTTCTGGTCTATTTCTACCCGAAGGCCATGACGCCGGGTTGCACCGTTCAGGCCTGTGGTCTGCGCGACAACATGGATGCGTTGAAAACCGTGGGCGTGGAAGTGCTGGGCATCAGCACCGATAAGCCTGAAAAACTGTCACGCTTCGCCGAAAAAGAGGTGCTGAACTTCACCCTTTTATCTGATGAAGACCACCAGGTCTGCCAGGAATTCGGTGTCTGGGGTGAGAAAACCTTTATGGGTAAAACCTATGACGGTATCCACCGCATCAGTTTCCTGATCGACGGCAACGGCAAAGTTGAGAAAGTCTTCGACGACTTCAAAACGTCGAACCACCACGACATCGTGCTGGATTATCTGAAGTCGGCATAAAACAAAACGGGTGCACAATGTGCACCCGTTTTGTTTACCCCTGCTGATGCTCCAGCGCCGTTTCCGGCCAGGCGCGCACCACGGCTTTGATTAACGTCGCCAGCGGGATGGCAAAGAACACGCCCCAAAAGCCCCACATACCACCAAAAATCACCACCGAAAGAATGATCACCAGCGGATGCAGGTTGACGGCCTCTGAAAACAGAATCGGCACCAGCACATTACCATCCAGCGCCTGCACCACCAGATAAACGATAAACATCGTCCAGAAATCGGTGCCTAAGCCCCACTGGAACAGACCGACGCCAATCACCGGAATGGTGACCACCATCGCGCCGATGTAGGGAATTAGCACGGAAATCCCGACCAGTACCGCCAGCAGCAACGCATAGTTGAGCCCTAAGACCAGGAAGGCAATCCAGGTGACAAACCCTACCGCGACCATCTCCAGCACTTTGCCACGAATGTAGTTGGTGATTTGCTGATTCATCTCCTGCCACACCACGCCCGCCAACCCGCGATTGCGCGGCAGCACGCGACGCACAGCATTGAGCATCTGTTCTTTATCTTTCAGCAGGAAGAACACCATCAGCGGCACCAGCACCAGATAGATCATCAGCGTCATCAGCCCGACTAGCGAGGCCAGTGAGTACTTCACCAATGACTCCCCCAACCCGGTCAGGCGGCTACGCAGATTCTCCACGATGATATCGATGATGCCCGCATCCACCAGCGCCGGAAAACGCTTCGGCAACCCGGCGGCATAGACGTAGAGCTTGTTGAGCATATTCGGCAGGTCACGCAGCAAATTGATGCCCTGCTGCCAGGCCACTGGCGCAACAATCAGCACCATCACCAGCAAAATACCGGCAAAAACAATCAGCACCATGCTGGTGGCGCAGGTGCGGCTGCATCCCAGGCGCTGTAATCGAACGGTTGGCCACTCCAGCAGATAAGCCAGCACCAGCGCGACCAGCAACGGTGCTAATAATCCACTGAAGAAAAACAGGATACAGAACGCCATCAACAGGATTACCAGCAGGCCAATCGCCTGCGGATCGCTAAAGCGACGTTTGTACCATTGGAAAAGCAGAGCCAGCATTTCACTTCCTTGACGCCAAAAACGGGATGACGATTGTACAGAAATTTACGGCGAAAACCTGATGTGCATAAACCTGCATCTTAAGAAACCCGATGAGGATCTGCGCTTCGGGGCAGGCGGCAAAGCCTGAGCAGCTAAGGTCCAATAGCGCCTGTTTAATCACCCCATATTGGGCTGGATATTTTGCAGAATCCTGTGCGTCTTTACACACCGTATAAATCCTGCACTTTGGTGATAGGGTCGCCATTTTGGTCGACCCTTAAGGCACTAGCGGGTAATACTGCTCACCAGCGCATCCTGCCCGGCAATCATCACGCAGTTACGTCCGGCATTTTTCGCCTGATAGAGTGCGGCATCCGCCTGTTTCAAGCTCACATCTTGCGGCTGGTTATCGGCCTCCCAATGTGCGATGCCCACTGAAAGCGTGATATGCCCAACATGATCAATCCAGCTCTCGGCGATGCTGGTACGCACGCGCTCGGCAATCACCCGCGCTTCTTCCGTCGAGGTGGCTGGCAACAGCATCAAAAATTCCTCGCCGCCATTACGGCACACCACGTCGGTCTGGCGCGCACTGTTACGCAGGGTACGCGCCACCTGTTTGATCACTTCATCACCCACATCATGGCCGAAGTTGTCATTCACCCGCTTGAAATGGTCGATATCCAGCGCCAGCACCGCAAAAGGCTGACGCATGGTTTCGAAGTAATCCAGCACCGCACTCAGGCCACGGCGGTTAAGCAAATTGGTCATCGGATCGGTTTGTACTTCCGATTTCAGCCGACCGATTTTGTCCTGTACCAGTCCGATCCCGGTGAGCAAGGCGCGTTTTACCTGTGCGGCTTCGAAGTACCAGGCACGAATACCGCCAATTTCACCCGAGACGCCCTGGGTGTCCATCTGACTGGCTTTACGCGCCAGTTGCCACAGCGGCAAGGCAATCAGACGGGCGAAGATCACCGCCATCAGTAAAGTCAGCAACGCAAACGGCACCGAGTTTTTCAGCACTTTCAGCAGCAAACCCGAGAGCGGTTGCAGGGTGACGTCGGTTGGTTTGAGCGCCACCACCATCCAGCCGGTGGTCGGCACAATGGCGTAACCCGCCAGTTTCGGCGTGTCTTCTTCTTTGACCTGCACCTCGCCATTGGTGCTCTCATTGCGTTGACGCTCGCTGACGATCTCTGGCGCGGTTTTACCAATCAGCTGGCTATTCTGGTGATAAAGCACCTGATTGTTGCGATCCAATACATACACGCGCGTGCCATCCCGGTAGAACTGCTCACCGAGTAAGGCATTGAGGATACTTTTCTTCTTCAGATAAATAGTGCCGCCTACATAGCCGAGGTAGCGTCCTTCGTTGCTCCAGATCGGCCAGGAGACAAACACAATCAGATTGTTGGCAGCAGAGATGGTGGGTTTGCTCACCATCGGTTGGCGCTGTGCCAGCGCTTCCCGCGAAGCCTGGCTGGTGAGCTGCATGCCTTTGAGCATCAGTGACTCAGGCGAAATCGCTTTCACTATCCCATTGGTGTCGACCACCGCAACGGAGTTGAAGCTATTGGTTTGCTCACGCAGACGATTCACTTCCTGCTGCGCCAGTTCTGGATTATCAAAATCCTTGCCCAACTGCGTCGCGCTGTAGTGCAGCTGCGACTGTGCCAGCTGGAAAAAAACTTCCGTGGTGGCAGCCAGTTTGGTGGCATAAGCGCGATTGGCTTCGAGCGTGCTCTCGATTAGCACCATACGCTGCACACGCCAGGTGGCGTACAAGGTATTGGCGAGCGTAATGACGATACTGGTGATCGCCAGCAACGCGATCAGCGTACGCAGGTCAGTTTTTGGCCGGATGCGCATCAGCATGACGCAACCGCCCTGGTGTGAAAATTCATCATTCGCGTGCCTGACAATATAGTTATAGTTGGACTAGCTACCCCTGGTGAGGGAACCGCCAATTGTACACCTGCAAACCAGATTGAGCACGAACCATCCTGTCAGACACGCGTAATTATTCAGCAAACGTTGGCGCTAATCGATCAGACCATTCGCATCATAGAACGGCCACGGGCCCGGATAATCGCCGATAGCGCACTGGTGTGTCGTCATACCTTGCTGTGGGTGCCAGCGATGTAGCAGGAAACCCGGCGGCTCCAGCACGAAATTTGCCGGACCATTTTCAGACAAATCAAAGGCGACCTGATGCGAGACGCCCGGCGCCACGCAGGCCAGCGTCCCGGCGAAGCGCGCCTGTACCGAACGGTGCAAATGACCGCTCAGCACGCGTTCCACCTGCGGATGCTGGCGGATAATCGCCGCCAGCGCGTCGGGATTACGCAGCGGTTGCTTATCCATATGACCGATACCGGAAACCAACGGTGGATGGTGCAACATCACCAGGGTAGGCAATTGCGGTTCGCGCACCAACTGCTCTTCCAGCCAGGCCAGCTGCGCTTGGTCCACGTAGCCCCACGGCTGCTGCGGCACGCTGGAATCCAGTGCCAGCAGCTGCACCCCTTTTACCCGTGCCTGCCAGTTGAGGGTTTCACCACGTTGCAGATAGTGGTGATCCGGAAACGCCGCGCGTAACTGCTGGCGATCGTCGTGATTGCCCGCCATCAGCATGTAAGGCAGCTGCAAACGTCGCAGCGCCGTTCGCAGCGTTTGATACTCTTCTGCGTTGCCGAAATCCACCAGATCGCCGGTGATCACCACCATGTCCGGGCGCGGCGTCAAACGATTCAATGTCTCGATAACCCGCAGCAGCGCCGCCTGGGTGTCCACTTTTTTATACGACAGGCGACCGTTCGCCTTGATGTGTAAATCACTTATTTGCGCAATCAGCGTCAATGCTTCAGACACGAATTTCTTCCTCAGGATGCAGAAAATTGCAGGGCGGCGTCTTGCGCCAGCGTCCAGCTCACCGGTTGTCCGGCATGCCAGGCTTCACGCGCATGGCGATCGACCTGAATCGGCATGGCCAGACCGATATCGATCATCAGCCGCTGCGACGCGCCTAAAAAGGTGCTGGCAAGGATAAAGCCCTGACGCGCATAGCGATTGTCGCTGGCGAGCAGTACATCTTCCGGGCGGCAGAAGCGCTGTGCATTGCCACGCGCATCGACATCGACGCAGTTAATCGCCCCGACAAAATCGGCGACAAACTTCGAAGCGGGATGCTGATAGATATTTTGTGGCGTATCGATCTGCACCAGACGCCCCTGCTCCATCACCGCAATGCGATCGCCGAGTGCCATGGCTTCTTGCTGATCGTGGGTGACGTAGACGGCGGTGATCGCCAGCTTCTTCAATAAGGTGCCGATTTCCAGACGCAGGCGATCGCGCAGACGTGCATCCAGCGCCGCCAGCGGCTCATCAAACAGCAGCACTTTGGGTCTGGCTGCCAGCGCACGCGCCAGTGCCACACGCTGTTTCTGTCCACCGGATAACTTATCAATGCTGCGCTGTGACAACGCGCTGAGATCCACCAGTTCCAGCATCTCCTGCACGCGCGCTTCACGCTCGGCACGCGCCACGCCCTGCACTTTCAAGCCGTAAGCCACGTTCTCGGCGACGTTAAGATTGGGAAACAGCGCATAGTTCTGGAACACCATGCCAACGTTGCGTTTCTCAATCGGCAACGCGGTAACGTTACGATCGTCGAACCACACCTCGCCGCCCGCATCACAGCGCTCAAGCCCGCTGATGATGCGCAAGGTGGTGGTTTTTCCGCAGCCAGAAGGCCCGAGCAACACCAGGGTTTCCCCGGGATTCACGGTCAGATCGAGCGGATGCAATGCCAGTTGGTGATTGAAGTGACGTGAACAACCGCGCAGCGTCACGGTAACGGCCGCAGGATTCATGCCGCCTCCTTGTTTTGGCGCGATACCGCGCGGTTAAGCCAGTGATTCACCGCATTCAGCATCAGCAGTAGCGGCAAAATCATCAGAATGAAAATCAGCGTATAAGCGGAACCCACTTCCAGTCGCATCGAGGCGTAACTGTCCGCGAGGCCGACCGGCAGGGTTTTGGTCAGCGGCGTATGCAGCATCCAGGTGATGTTGAACTCCCCCACCGACAGGGTGATCACCATAAAGGCGCCCGCCAGAATGCCGTTGCGGCAGTTGGGTACCACCACGGTAAAGAAGCGCTGCCACAGGCTGGCACCGAGGCTGGCGGAAGCTTCTTCCAGACGCGGCATATCGATCGCCTGCATCACCGCCAGCACCGGTCGCATCATAAACGGCAGCGTGAACAGCACGTGACCAATCAGAATAAACACCCAGCTGTCACGCAGGCCGGAAAACTGGCCGTAAAGCAGAATGATGCCGAGCGCAGTGGCTAAGCCGGGCAGCGCCACGGGCAACATCAGGCACTCTTCAATACGTGCTGCCCAGCGGCCGGGCGCTTTCAACAAGCCCCACGCTGCGGGTACGCCTATCACCAGAGTGACCAGCAAGCAGAACAGCGCTATCAGCAACGACAGCCAGAAGGTATCGGCGTACATCTCCCACACTTGCGCCACCCATTTCAGGGTCAACCCGCTGCGCAGGCCGATAAAGTAGTTATTGGTGACACCCGCCAGCATTGACAGCACCACCGGCACAATCATAAACAGCGCGGTGAGCGTGGTGACAAGCAGCTGCAGGCTAAACAATCCGCGACGATTCATGCGGCCCCCTTGTGTGCCAGACGGCGCGCTAACATCAGCGCCAGCCAGGCAACCGCGCCCATCACCACCGACAGCGCTGCCGCCGTGGCAAAATTGGCGTAGTTAGTGAATTCGCCATAAATGGTCAGTGGCAGCACCGCCAGATTGGTGCCGAGCGTAAAAGCGGTGCCAAACGCGCCCATGCTGGTGGCGAAACAGAGTGCGCCGGTAGAGAGCAATGCCGGCTGCAGGCCGGGCACGATCACGTCCCAGGTAATGCGCCACTGACTGGCGCCGAGTGAACGTGCCGCTTCTTCCAGCGAGCGATCAAGCTTTTCACTGGCCGCGACGAGCGTAACGATGGCGCGCGGCAGCGAGAAATAGAGATAGCCGATAAACAATCCGGTGAGTGAATAGGCCAGCGTCCAGCGCTCGTGCACCAGGCTCATGCTGATTTGCGCCAGCAAGCCCTGACGGCCAGCGAGCATCACCACCAGAAAACCCACTACCACGCCGGGAAAAGCCAGCGGGAAGGTCAATAAGGCTAATAACGTGCCGCGCCCAGCGAAACGCTGACGCGCCAGAAAACAGCCGACGATGGCAGCAATCACCAGCGTGACCAATGTCACCGCCAGCGACAGCAATACGGTATTCAGCAAACTCAGCAGGTAATTCGGCTGAGTAATTACCGTCCAGTAGCCGCTGTGCTGGGTGGTGCGATCGTTTTGCATCCCGATTTGCAGCAGGCGCGCAAACGGCAGCAACCAAAATGCACTGAAGAACAGCAGCGCAGGCAGCGTCAGCCACAACCATTTGCTGCCCGGCAAGCTGCGAGCCTGGCGGCGTGAAGCCGCCAGGGTGTCGGAGATCGACATGATTAGTGAATCTCGCTCAGGTACTTCGCAGAGAACGCTTTCTGCGCATCGGCCATCTGCTGATAGTCGACCGTTTGGGCGCGTGCATAATCGCTATCCGGCAGGAAGAATTTCTTCGCTTCGGGTGACATTGCAGAAGTACGCACCGGGCGCAGGAAGGCATTGGCCCAGATCGCCTGACCTTTGTCCGACAGCACATAGTCGATCACTTTCTTGCCATTAGCTTCGTGTGGCGCGTTCTTCACCAGACTGATGACGTAAGGAACCGTCACCGTGCCCTCTTTCGGGATCACAAACGCAACGTTGGCGTGATCTTTATATTTGGCGCGATAGGCGTTGAAGTCGTAGTCGAGCAGAATCGGGATTTCGCCGGAAATCAGACGCGCATAGGCCGTCTGCTTCGGTACGATTGGCTGGTTGGCCTGCAGTTTCCTGAACCAGTTCAGCGCTGGTGTGAAGTCCTGCATGTTGCCGCCTTTCGCCTGGTTAACGGCCACAGCAGCCACATAACCGACAAAGGCACTGGCCGGATCAAGGTAGCCCACCATCCCTTTGTACTCAGGTTTCAGCAGGTCATCCCAGGATTGTGGCACTGGCGCGCCGCCGAGCGCATCCACGTTGACCATAAAGCCCATGGTGCCCGAGTGCAGCGCGACCCATTTACCGTTCGGATCTTTCATTCCGGCTGGGATGTCGTCCCAGTGCTGCGGTTTATAATCGGTGATGACGCCCGCGCTGTCGGCCTGGATGCCGAAACTGACGCCGTAATACACCACATCTGCCACCGGATTGCCCTTCTCCGCCACCATTTGCGCCAGCGCCTGGCCGGAGTTTTTGTTGTCTTGTGGCACGGTGATGCCGGTGTCTTTGGCAATGGCTTTGAGCTGTGTACCCCAGTCAGCCCATTCGGGCGGACAGTTGTAGCAGATCGCGGTTTCGGCGGCCTGCGTCATCATACTGAACAGCGAACCGGCGGTCAGCGCGATCGCTCCTGCAAGAATTTTCATTTTTTTATGGAATTTCATGGTGGTTATGGTTCCCTGGTGGTGGCAGTCAAAACGGTGGCGGGTGCGGCGATGCTTTCACCGCTCCGCAACCGGTGGGCCAGTACGCGGGTGCCGCGGCTGGCTTGTTGTAACAACATATCGATGGCACAGGCACCGAGCATGTCGGCTGGCTGAGAGACGCTCGCCAGTGACGGCGCAATCTGCTCGCCAATATCGATGCCGTCAAAACCCATCACCGAAAGTTGCTGCGGGATGCGTACACCGGCACGCGCCGCGGCACCAATCAGGCTGATGGCAAGCAAATCATTTGTACAAATCACCGCTGTCAGCGGTGCTGCGCCCTGCAACTGCGGTTGCAGCAGCGCGAAATCAGAATGGGTATGGCTGGCCATTTCAATCACCGGCAGCGCATTCAGCCCTGCGGCCTGCATCGCATCGCAGTAGCCCTGATAACGCAGGCGAGCGCGATCCGATTGCAGCATCGGCCCGGCGACCATGCCGATATGACGATGGCCCAGACTTAGCAAATGTTCGGTGGCTTCCCGCATCGCCTGTTGGTTATCCACGCAAATCGCTGGCCAGTGACTCTGCTGAGGCACGTTGTGCGCCAGGACAAACGGCATGCTGGCTTCATGCAGCGTGGTCAGAACCGCGCTGTTATCCGCATCGGCCACGGTCAGCACCAGGCCCGCCACACGCTGGCGCAGCATGTGTTCGACGATCGCCGCTTCACGCTCTGGCTGATAATCACTGGTTGCCACCAGCAAACCGTATCCAGCCGCACGCGCCTGACGTTCCATCGCCTGTAACTGGCGTGAGAAGATCGGGTTGAGCAGCGAAGGCAACAGCACACCCAGCGTGGTAGAACTTTGCGTACGCAGCTGACGTGCAATGTGATTGGGGCGAAATCCGAGTTGCTCTGATGCCGCCAACACCTTTTCCAGCGTGTCAGGCCGCAACAGATGGGGATCAGAAAATGCGCGTGCGGCGGTAGCGCGAGATACGCCAGCCAGCTTTGCCACACTGATTAAATCGGACATGTTCGCCTCGTGAATGAGCAATGAGATCGATCTCATTGGCGCTTAAAGTAGCGGCGAACTGTGACAGCAACATCGCGGGGAGATGACGAAAAAATGACAGCAGCGCGAACTGCTGTCAGGCAGGAATCACAACATCAGGAAGGCGTAACCTTCGTTTTGCAGCGAGGCAACTGTGGTGCCACTGGAGAGCGTATGAGTGACGCGCGTATCGATCCAGTCACGCTGTAGCTGATGGAACGCCACCGACTGATCGCAGATCGTGACCTTCACTCCCGCCTGCTTCAACTCATCGATCAATTTCAGGTTCGGGTTATCTGTGCCGTAAGCTTTGCGGAATTGTTCGTTATTCAGCGCGGCAGGCACGGCATCGCTGTTGATTGACACCACGAAATTCAGCTGATTTAGCGGCACTCCGGCAGCGTAATAAAGGTTGGTGACACGCGCCACGCGTTCCAGTCCGAGGTTAGGTTGACGGACATCCCCTTCCGTGCGGTTGATCTGAAAAACGACCTTATTGCTCAGGCCTGGCGTATTCGCGGGATTGTAATCCGGCGTATTCACAAAATGGATTTTGCCGTAGCCCGCTATGGCTGGCGTGCTCCAGAAGTCCGCTGGCTCGCTTTTGTTGTCAGCAAACTTGCTGCTGACCTTATCCACCAGCTCTGGAAGCTGTAACACATTACCGCCCACGAAACCCGCCAGTGCGGCGATAACAATATAGGACGCTGGACGCATTTCACTTCTCCTCGATAGAAGACCTTAAGCCCAATTACATTTGCAGGAAGGCATAACCCTGATTTTCCAGCGTCGACACCGTGGTCGGACTGGACAACGCATGAATAACCGATTGATCGATCCACTCTTTCGGGAAGTGATGGAACGCCACTGACTGATCGCACACCGACACTTTGACGCCTAATTTGTTGAGTTCGCCGATCAGCGCCAGATTAGGGTTGTCAGCTTTATAAAATTGCTGGAAATGCGCGTTATCCAGCATGGCAGGCGTGGCATCACCGGTCACAGAGACCACAAAGTGCAGCTGATCGGCAGGCACGCCTGATGCGATGTAGAGGTTAACGACGCGGGCGACGCGCTCCAGCCCAAGATTAGGCCGCTTCATGTCCCCTTCGCTTTTGGTGATTTGAAACACCACTTTGTTGCTCAGCCCGACTACCGGTTTAAAGGCGGCATCAGATTCGTAATGAATTTTGCCGTAACCATCGACAGCAGGTGTGCTCCAGAAACCTTCAGGATCGGTTGGCTCGGCAGAAAAATGGCTCACCACTCGCTGATAAATATCATCACTTTTGCTGACGGTGGCGCCAACAAACCCACCCACGATCGCAATCAGGGCGTAAGAGACAACAGAACGCATAAAAACTCTCCGGCATGCACTGCGCTAATTCACAGTCCGTTTGAATAAAGTGCCTTATCTATATCACAGCGTGAGCAGGGCAAAAGTCCTGTAGTTTTGGCCTGTCCGGGGTTTTCATTGCGGAAATAATAATTAGTCAGGCTAATTGAATAATGCTTTCGATTGAGCTGAAGAGATGCCTAAAAAAATAACTGGCTTGAATCGACTGTCAGATATTTAGGTTTTATCAAACCAGGGGAGCTGAAAATATGACCATAATTAACTAAAATTTCGGCGACCCTATAAAAAATCACCATTAAAATCACTGATGGATAAAACAGGCCAGTTCACTGTTTTGACGTTTGTTTTTCAGAGTAAACCTGGAAAAGTTCATGCCAGATTCAATTATTTTGAGCAACTTTACGTAACTTTAACTTCTGAACCTGTAAAAGCGCTAACCTGGTCGTGGCGGACTATTCAATTTTTTGCTGCAATCAGCGCCCGCTGTAGCCATTTTTTCATTTTAAGTCTGTGTCGCTTCTTCATTTGCTTGTTACCACGCGCTGGTTAAGATAGAAGCGCTGCGTCAAAGGAAAGTACGCGCAGAACATTTGAACGACTTACCTGTCCAATTGCAGGTGACTTTTACAGGATCAAGGCATGTTTAACCGGTTGAAAAAATCAGTGCTGGCGGCCCTTATTCCTACGCTGCTGCTGACGCCCGCACTCTCCGTGCACGCGGACGTGAGTGATAATCTGCCCGATATGGGAACCACGGCGGGTTCAACGCTATCCATTAATCAGGAATTACAAATTGGCGACTTCTACGTGCGCCAACTGCGCGCCAGTGCGCCGCTGATTAACGATCCGCTATTAAATCAATACATCAATGAGTTAGGGCAGCGCCTGGTGGCGCATGCCAATTCGGTGCGCACGCCGTTTCACTTCTTTCTCATTCAGAATGACGAACTGAACGCTTTCGCCTTTTTCGGCGGCAACGTAGTGCTGCATTCATCATTGTTCCGCTACACCGACAATGAAAGCCAACTGGCGTCGGTGATGGCGCACGAAATTTCCCACGTCACCCAACGTCATCTGGCGCGTGCGATGGAAGAGCAGAAGCGTAATGCGCCACTCACCTGGGTGGGTGCATTAGGGTCGATTCTGCTCGCCATTGCCAGCCCACAAGCCGGGATGGCGGCGTTAACCGGTACGTTGGCGGGTACGCAACAGGGCATGATCAGCTTCACTCAGGCCAATGAGCAAGAGGCTGACCGCATCGGGATTCAGGTGCTGCAACGTGCAGGTTTCGATCCGCAGGCGATGCCAGCTTTCCTGCAGAAGCTCGCCGATCAAAGCCGCTTCTCCTCCAAACCCCCGGAAATTTTACTGACGCACCCCTTACCGGATAGCCGTTTGGCCGATGCGCGTAACCGTGCCAACCAGATGCGCCCGGTGGTGGTGCAGTCATCTGAAGGCTTCTATATGGCGAAGGTGCGCTCGTTGGGTATGTACGCTACTGGCCGTAATCAGCTGACCGATGAGCTGTTAAATGAATACGCCAAAGGCAACTCACGTGAGCAAATGGCATCGCAATACGGTAAAGCGGTGCAGTTCCTGCAGGCAAAAAGCTTCGACAGCGCGAAAAAAATCATCACACCAATGCTGGCGAAACAGCCAGATAACGTCTGGTTGCTGGATATCATGACGGATATCGACATCGGCCTGAACCAGCCGCAGCAGGCGATCAACATGCTGACCAGCGCTAAAGGTAGCAGCACCAATCCGGTATTACAGCTCAACCTCGCTAACGCTTATGTCGAGGCGAAACAGCCCGCTAACGCCACGCGAATCCTCAATCGTTATACCTTTGCCCATCCCGATGACGTCAATGCCTGGGATTTACTGGCACAAGCCTCGGCAGCACAGGGATTACGGGATGAGGAGTTGTCGGCACGAGCGGAAGGATTAGCACTCAATGGCCAGCTCGATCAGGCGATCACCACCCTGAGCAGTGCCAGCGCCCAGGTGCCGCTCGGCAGCCTGAAACAGGCACGTTACGATGCTCGCATCGATCAGTTCCGCGAACTGCAAAAGCGGTTCCGTCAGTATCAGAAAGGATAAAAATAATGGTGAGCATTTATCACAACCCGCGTTGCAGCAAGAGCCGCGAAACCCTGGCGCTGTTGCAGGATAAAGGCATTGAAACTGATGTGGTGCTGTATCTTGAAACACCGCCTGACGTGCAGGCGCTAAAAAAACTGCTGCAACAGTTAGGCATGAGTAGTGCGCGCGATCTGATGCGCCGCAAAGAAGATCTTTATAAGGAGTTAAATCTGGCAGACAGTCAGTTGAGTGAAGATCAACTGCTGCAGGCGATGGTTGAGCATCCGAAACTGATCGAACGCCCCATCGTGATCAACGGTGATCAGGCACGAATTGGCCGTCCACCGGAAGCGGTGCTGGAGATTGTTTAAAGCCCCAGCGCTTCTTTGACAAAAGGAATGGTGAGCTTGCGCTGTGCGCTAATAGAGGCGCGATCTAACCGATCAAGCGTATCAAACAGCGTGCGCATTTCGCGGTCGAGGCGTTTCAGCAGGAAGCGCCCGACATCTTCCGGTAACTCAAAACCACGCAGCCCTGCTCGCATTTGCATCGCCTGGAGTTTGTCTTCATCTGACAATGGCTGCAAACGATAGATTTGTCCCCAGTCGAGACGGGAAGCTAAGTCCGGCAGGCCAAGATTGAGCTGACGCGGTGGACGATCGCCGGTGATCAGCAAACGCGTTTTGCCGATTTCCAGAATACGGTTATAGAGATCGAAGATCGCCATCTCCCACTCGGCATCACCGGCAATGCATTCGATATTATCAATGCAGACCAGTGCCAGGTTCTCCATGCCGTCCAACACTTCCGGCACAAACCAGGTGCGTTTATCCAGCGGAACATATCCCACCGCTTCACCACGGGCCGACATCTCAGCACAGGCTGCATGCAGTAAGTGACTACGGCCGCCGCCTTCACGTGACCAAAAATAGAGATAGCTGCCGTGTTGCTGAGAGAGTGCGCCTTGCAGCGCCGCCAGCAGAGACGGATTTTCCCCCGGCCAGAAACTGGCAAAGGTTTCATCATCGGGTAAATAGAGTGGCAGTGAAAGCTGTGCCGGCGTGTTCAGAAGTACCTCAACGGATGAGCAGGCAGAAAACGGCGCAAGTTTATCACGATCCTTGCAAGAGATGAACCAGGCTTCCCTGCCCGGCAAAGCGCATTAACTTTCGCGCTTTTCTTCGGCATCCAGTACCACTTCCTCGGGCCGTAACAGATTGATTACGCGGAAAATCAGTGCCAACGCGACGCCAACGATGGTGGCCAGCGCCATGCCTTTCAGTTCTGCAGCGCCGATATGCACTTTCGCGCCGCTGACGCCGATGATCAGGATCACCGAGGTCAGGATCAGATTCTGCGCTTTGTTGTAATCCACTTTAGATTCAATCAATACGCGAATACCGGAAGCCCCGATCACTCCGTACAACAGCAGAGAAACGCCCCCCATGACCGGCACCGGGATCGCCTGAATTGCGGCCGCCAGTTTACCTACGCAAGAGAGCAGAATCGCGAAGATCGCCGCCCCGCCAATCACCCAGGTGCTGTATACACGGGTTATCGCCATCACGCCGATGTTCTCACCGTAAGTGGTGTTTGGCGTGGAGCCGAAGAAACCGGAGATCATGGTGGACAAGCCGTTAGCAAACATCGAGCGATGCAGGCCGGGATCGCGAATCAGATCTTTTTTCACGATATTGGCGGTAACGACTAAGTGGCCGACGTGCTCAGCGATCACCACCAGCGCCGCAGGCAGGATGGTCAACATCGCGGCCCATTCGAAGCGCGGCGTGTAGAAGGTTGGCAGTGCAAACCACGGCGCATCAGCCACCGATTGCCAGTTTACGATGCCCATAAAGGAGGAGAGCGCGTAGCCAGCCAGTACGCCGATCAGAATCGGGATAATGGCGAGGAAACCGCGGAACAGCACCGAACCAAACACCGTGACCGCCAGTGTCACCATCGAAATGATGATGGTTTTGCTGTCTGGCGAGGTGCCTTCGGCTGGCAACAGACCGGCCATATTGGCTGCCACGCCCGCCAGTTCCAGACCGATCACCGCAACGATTGCGCCCATCGCGGCCGGTGGGAACATCACATCCAGCCAACCGGTGCCGGCTTTTTTAACGATCAGCGCCACCACGCAGAACAGGAAACCACACAAAATAAAGCCGCCCAGCGCCACTTCATAACCCAGCGGCAACAGCAGCAGCACCGGTGAAATAAACGCAAAGCTCGAACCCAGATACGCCGGGATTTTGCCTTTACAGATAAACAGATACAGCAGCGTACCGACGCCGTTAAACAGCAATACGGTGGCCGGGTTGATGTGGAACAGAATTGGCACCAGCACTGTGGCACCAAACATGGCGAACAGGTGTTGCAGGCTGAGTGGAATGGTTTGCAGCAGCGGTGGACGTTCGTCTACTCCGATCGCGCGTCTTGTCATTATCTCTCTATCCCCATTAGTCGTTATGAATGCTGTTTGTTCAGGCCGCGCCATCAGGGAGCGGCGCAATTCATTACGCAATATTCCAACACGCTAAGTGCCATGTCGGGAAAAAGAGCGCGATAAATCGCGCCGCTACCAAAGGTGCTGGTGTTTATGCGGCACTGAACTAAAGGGCATTACTTGAGTTGTTGTGTTTTTGCCAAAAAAAAGCCGACTCTCTGGCCGGCTGGATGCTTTATTTATTTCGTTCCGAAGATCTTATCGCCGGCATCGCCGAGACCTGGAATGATATAGCCCTTCTCGTTCAATCCCTGATCGATTGACGCGGTGTAGAGCTCAACGTCCGGATGCGCTTTCTCCAGCGCCGCAATCCCTTCAGGTGCCGCCACCAACACCAGCACTTTAATGCTGTTGCAGCCCGCTTTTTTCAGCAGGTCAATAGTGGCGATCATCGAACCACCGGTCGCCAGCATCGGGTCAACCACCAGAGCCAGGCGCTCTTCGATGTTTGACACCAACTTCTGGAAATAAGGCACCGGCTCCAGCGTTTCTTCATCACGGTAGACACCGACGACACTGATGCGCGCGCTTGGCACGTGCTCCAGCACACCTTCCATCATGCCGAGGCCCGCACGCAGAATCGGCACCACGGTGATTTTTTTGCCTTTGATTTGATCGACGTCAACCGGGCCGTTCCAGCCTTCAATGGTGACGCGCTCCGTGGCCAGATCGGCAGTGGCTTCATATGTCAGCAGGCTGCCGACTTCTGAGGCCAGCTCGCGGAAGCGTTTGGTGCTGATATCATGCTCACGCATCAGGCCCAGTTTATGCTTGACCAGCGGGTGTTTGACTTCCACGATCTTCATGATTGTTCTCCCGGAATTGAGTTGAGCTAAAAAAAATCGCCGGATTATACCGCCTTTTTGCCGCTGCGCCACTTGTCATTGGTCAATGGCTTAGCGCGATTCGCGTGATCTTAAGGATTGGCGAAAAATCAGCACTGTGCAAAGCGGCGTGAGATGGCACTCGCAAACGTTTGCCTGCGCTGATAGAATTAGCGCGCTTAATTTTTGCCACCAACCGCAATTCGCGTGGGGATTCCGCAGTGACCGACAAAACCTCTCTCAGCTACAAAGACGCCGGTGTTGATATCGATGCTGGTAACGATCTGGTTGACCGTATTAAAGGCGTAGTAAAGAAAACTCGCCGCCCGGAAGTGATGGGTGGGCTGGGTGGCTTTGGCGCGCTCTGTGCGCTGCCGCAGAAATACCGCGAGCCTGTGCTGGTCTCCGGAACCGATGGCGTCGGCACCAAGCTGCGTCTGGCGATGGATCTCAAACGTCATGACAGCATCGGCATCGATCTGGTTGCGATGTGTGTCAACGACCTGATTGTGCAAGGCGCTGAGCCGCTGTTCTTCCTCGACTACTACGCGACCGGCAAACTGGATGTGGATACCGCTTCTGCGGTGATCACCGGCATCGCCGAAGGTTGCCTGCAGTCAGGTTGTGCGCTGGTCGGCGGTGAAACCGCTGAGATGCCAGGCATGTACCACGGTGAAGACTATGACGTGGCTGGTTTCTGCGTCGGCGTGGTGGAAAAATCAGAAATCATTGACGGTTCGAAAGTGCAGGACGGCGACGTGCTGATCGCACTGGGCTCAAGCGGCCCGCATTCGAACGGTTATTCGCTGGTGCGTAAAATTCTGGAAGTCAGCCAGACTGATCCAGAAACCAAACAGCTGGATGGCAAACCACTGGCCGATCATTTGCTGGCACCGACTCGCATCTACGTGAAAAACATCCTCAGCCTGATCGAGCAGGTGGATGTGCACGCGATTTCTCACCTGACCGGTGGCGGCTTCTGGGAGAACATCCCACGCGTGTTGCCAGACAATACTCAGGCGGTGATTGACGAGAAGAGCTGGCAGTGGCCGTCCGTGTTCAGCTGGTTACAGCAGGCCGGTAACGTCAGCCGTCATGAAATGTATCGTACCTTTAACTGCGGCGTGGGCATGATCATCGCGCTGAGCCCGGCCGATGCCGATAAAGCGGTACAGCTAATGACCGACTCTGGCGAACAGGCGTGGAAAATCGGCGTGATTAAAGCCTCTGACTCAGAAGAGCGAGTGGTTATTAATCCATGAAAAAACTGGTTGTACTGATCTCCGGTAACGGAAGCAATCTTCAGTCCATCCTCGACGCCTGCGCAAGCGGGCGTATTAACGGCAGCGTCGCTGCCGTTTTCAGTAATAAAGCCTCGGCATTTGGTTTGACGCGTGCGCAGGAAGCCAGCGTGCCGGGCCATAGTCTCGCCGCCAGTGACTTTGCCGACCGCGATGCGTTTGACCGCCAACTGATGCAGGAAATCGATGCCTATGCGCCGGATTTGGTGGTGCTGGCCGGTTACATGCGCATTCTCAGTCAGGCGTTTGTCGCGCATTATCACGACCGGTTGGTGAACATCCATCCGTCGCTACTGCCGAAATATCCCGGACTGCATACCCATCGTCAGGCGCTAGAGAATGGCGATGAGGAACACGGCACGTCGGTGCACTTTGTTACTGACGAACTGGATGGCGGACCGGTGATTTTGCAGGCGCGCGTTCCGGTATTTGCTGAAGATGATGAAGAAGAGATCACCTCACGTGTACAGCATCAGGAGCATGCGATTTATCCGCTGGTGATCGGCTGGTTTGTCGATGGTCGTTTGCAGATGCGTGATGGAAAAGCCTGGCTGGATGGGCAACCGTTGCCACCTCAGGGTTACGCACACGACTGATTTTCACCTTATTCAGCCGCGTGCAGACACGTTGCCCCGCTTAATTCACCCCAGTCACTGGCTGATGTCAGCGCCTGGGGCTGCTAAAACCTGTTGCCTTTCTACGCCCTGAAAACGTAGAGCAACTTGCTTATCCCTTAACCAAATCTACCCGTAATGTAATCTTCGGTTTTGCGCGCTTTTGGCGAGGTGAAGATGCGGTCGGTTTCATCAAACTCCACCAGTTGTCCGTTATGCATAAACGCCGTGTAATCTGACACGCGCGCCGCCTGCTGCATGTTGTGCGTCACCAGCACCAGCGTGAAATGCTGCTTTAACGTGGTCATCAACTCTTCGATCACTAGCGTGGAAATCGGATCGAGCGCCGACGTCGGCTCATCCAGCAGCAATACTTCCGGCTCAATGGCAATGGCACGCGCAATCACCAAACGCTGCTGCTGACCGCTGGAGAGCGTCAACGCATTCTGTGCCAGCTGATCTTTCACTTCACTCCACAGTGCCGCTGCACGCAGTGCACGTTCACAAGCTTCGTTCAGCACGCGACGATCGCGTACCCCTTGCAGCCGCAAACCGTACACCACGTTCTCGTAGATCGATTTCGGGAATGGATTCGGGCGCTGAAATACCATGCCAATCCGGCGACGCAACGCAGGCAGATCCTGATTCGCCTGCATCACCGCATGCTGATCGAGCAGAATTTCACCTTCAATGCGGCAGCGATCAATCACATCGTTCATGCGATTAAAGCAGCGCAGCAGCGTTGACTTGCCACAACCGGACGGACCAATCAGCGCTGTGATGCGGTTTTTCGGGATGTGCAGATCGATATTGTTCAGCGCCTGGCGTTCACCGTACCACAGCGACAGCTGGTTAACGGTTAACGCGATGTCGTAATCGGGCGTCATCTAAAAACCTTTCTAGTGCGTCATGAGGCGGTAACGCTCGCGCAGCCGATGCCGCAGCGCCATCGCCAACAGATTGAGCGACAGGATGATCACCACCAGCAGCAAGGCGGTGGCGTAAACCAGCGGTCGGTCAGCGTCGATATTCGGGCTCTGGAAGGCCAAATCGTAAATCTGAAAACCGAGGTGCATAAATTTGCGGTCGAGGTGCAAATAGGGGAACACCGCATCCACCGGTAACTCCGGGGCCATTTTCACCACACCCACCAGCATCAGCGGGGCGGTTTCCCCTGCTGCACGCGCTACAGCCAGAATCAGGCCGGTGAGCATCGCCGGGACCGCCAGCGGTAACACCACGCGCCACAGCGTTTCCGCCTGAGTGGCACCCAGCGCCAGCGAGCCCTGACGCAGATTATCCGGGATGCGTGACAGCCCCTCTTCGGTGGCGACAATCACCACGGGTAATGTCAGCAGCGCCAGCGTCAACGCCGCCCATAGCAGGCCCGGCGTGCCATAGGTCGGATTCGGCAACGCGCGCGAGAAAAACAGCTGATCAATCGTGCCGCCGATCAACCAGACAAAAAAGCCCAGACCAAACACGCCATACACAATCGACGGCACACCGGCGAGATTCACCACCGCAATGCGCACCAGCCGCGTTAACGCATGACGTCCGGCATATTCGTGCAGCCACACCGCCGCTACCACCCCCAGCGGCATCACGATGATCGACATCAGCAACACCATCAGCACGGTGCCAAAAATCGCCGGGAACGCGCCGCTCTCGCCGCCGCCTGATGTCGGGGAATCGCTGACAAACTGCCAGATTTGACTGAAGAAGTGCTGTACTTTCTGCCTAAACGACATCGCATTTGGATACCAGGCATCCACCACCTGCGCCAGCGGAATGATATGATCCTGCCCCTGCACATCGCGGAGCACCAACGTGTCGCGTTCGCTCTCATGTTGCAGATGGGTCAGTTGTTGCGCTAGTGCGCTAAAGCGCCGTTGCAGCGCCACGCTGTTGGCATCGAATTCCGATTGATCCTGCAAGGTGAACGTGCCGCGCTGACGTTGCTCATCAGCTTGCTGCTGCAGGCTTTCCAGCTGTGCATTGAGGCGCGCCATTTGCACACGACGAATGTGGCTGGCCTGACGTAGCTGCTCATGGACTTGCGCCAACCGCTGATGCAGCAGCGCATCACGATCGCGCGCGGTCAGCACTTCATTGTCTTCCCGCAGTTCAATCAGCCAACCGTAAGCGTTGCCGCCGCTGCGGCGCTGTAAAACCACCGCATCTGCCGGGCGACGCGTTTTCGCCGCGCCCTGGCTATACAGCACACGGAAATCCGGTGCGGCAAAATCGCGATTGCCCGTTTTCACCACATAACGCCACTGCTCGCCCTGCGGCTGTTTGTGCAGCGTTTCGCCCAGCACCATCACTGCCGAGCCTTCCGGCGGCTGAAACAGATATTGATCCACCGGTTGTGGCCAGAAGGCGCGCATGCCCTGCCATCCCAGCAGGCCAATCAGCAAGGTAAACGCCAGTAAACACACGGCCACCGCACCGGCTGTCAGCCAGCGCCAGCGATCGTTTTGACGCATCGCTTTCATCCCTGTCCCTCATGCTGGCTGTAGCGCTGGCGCAGACGCTGACGAATCAATTCCGCGACGGTGTTGATCACTAAAGTGAATATCAGTAACAACAGCGCACTCAGGAACAGAATTCGGTAATGCGCACTACCCGCTGCCGCTTCAGGCATCTCAATGGCGATGTTAGCCGAAAGTGCACGTAATCCGGCAAACAAGCCGCCTTCACTGACCGGCGTGTTGCCGGTGGCCATCAGCACAATCATGGTTTCCCCTACCGCGCGGCCAAAACCGATCATCAGGGCAGCAAAAATGCCTGCTGATGCACCTGGCAGCACCACACGCGTCAGGGTTTGCCACGGCGTAGCGCCCAGCGCCAGTGAACCTTGCCCCAGCGCGCCCGGCACGCTGAATAAAGCATCTTCTGACAAGGTGAAAATCAACGGCACCAATGCAAAGCCCATCGCCAGCGCTGCGACCAATAAGTTGCGTTGTTCATAATGCGCCAACCGCTCGCCGATATCCGGCCACAACTGCGTGGGCAGCCAAAGCGTCAGGAGTGTGACGGCCAGCAATACCGGCAGCAGCAGAATCACCTCGAAACCTGGGCGTCGCCAACGCGCTGGCAAATGCGGACTGAGCACGCCGCACAGCAATAAAGTCACCGCCAGCACCAGCGGTAGCAGCAACACGCCGACCAGCGCAGTACTCACGTGCGGTGCCAGCCAGACACCGGCAATCAAGCCAATCACCACGCTTGGCAACGCGCCCATCATTTCAATGCCCGGCTTCACCCAGCGGCGTAATCCCGGAGACATAAACCATGCGGTGTACATTGCCGCCGCCAAAGCCAGCGGCGTGGCAAACAGCAGCGCCAGCGAGGCCGCTTTGAGTGTACCTAGCACCATCGGTATCAGACTGAATTTGGCCTGATAGCTGTCGCCAGCCGCAGTGGATTGCCATACCCAATCCGGCTGCGGATAGTTTTCGTACCAGATTTTTTGCCACAGATTGCGCCAGGTGAAGTCGGGCCACGGATTATCCAGCGCAAACTGTTGCCACTGCCCTTCCCGTTCAATAATCAGCGCATCGCCGCGGGGTGAAAAGGCCAGCGCCTGGATGCCCGGTGCCAGCTGACGCGTCAAAATCGGCCCCTGCTGCTTGCTGGCGAACAGTTTGACCTCACCCGCTGCATTAAAGGTGGCAAACACACGACGCTGCGCCTCAGGCACAACCTTCAGCGCATCCTGGCTGTGATCAAAGGTATGAATTTCCTGCAACCGCGGCCCTTTATCGCCTGCGATGGCAAACCATTGCTTGACCCCCTGGGTATCCTGAATCAGCAGCGTGCGCCCCCCGGTGAGGATATGCAGGCTTTGCGGACGCTGGTTAAGGGTCTGCGTTTCGCGCAGCTGAGCGCCTTCTGGCGTGATTTGCCATACACGCAGCAAACGCCCTTCGCTGGCGTACAGCAATGTGCCATCGGGGGATAACAGCAAATGCTCGGCTTGCTGCTGTGGCAGCAAAATCTGATTAACGGTTTGCTGGTTCTCCAGCGTCATTACGCTGATGCCTGCCGGCGTTTGGGCGGCAATCCGCCATTGGTGATCGCTTAGCGAGGTGAGCGCCATGGTGGTGACCGCGCCTTGCGCCAGATGCAGCGGACGATCGCCAAACGGGAAGAACCATTGACCGTGGTTTTCGTGGATCAGCGGTTGCATCAGCAGCAGTGCGCCCTGCATATTGAGCAATACGCTATTGCTATTGCTGCTGTTGACCGCCGCATCAGGGTGCTGTTGCAGCACCAGCGCCTCAGCGGCGGGCTGCCCATCGAGTGGAATAAAGCGCGCCTCGTTGCGGCTGATGCGCCAGCCGAGATGCCCATCGCTGCCCATCGCCAGTACCTGGGCTTTATCCCAAAGTTGGATATTGGTGGTGGCTTGCATGCCTGGCGCGCTGAAAAGGGGTAACACCACCCAGATCAGCCAGAAGAATAGCAGCAGCATCAGCAGCAAAATGCCCACGCCGCAGCCTGTCACCACGCGACGAACAAACTGATCGACAGCGCGGCGACGGCGGTCGCTGAAATGGACAGGGATACGATTTATGCTCATGCAGGCCAGGTTACAGGTGAAAACACGTCGCTATGTTGCCCGTAGCTGATTGATAAGACAACCTTTGGCGTTGGACAAGCTTGCCATACTCTCGCCATAATGGTGACGGACACTGAGCGGAGGCGCATTTTTGCGATTTTCCCGCCGGACAATCCGTCCAGCAACAGCATCACGGAGTCAGAATGGGTCAGGAAAAGCTGTATATAGAAAAAGAAATAAGCTGGTTAAGCTTCAACGAACGTGTATTACAGGAAGCAGCGGACAAAACGAACCCGCTGATCGAGCGCATGCGCTTCCTGGGAATCTATTCCAACAATCTCGAAGAGTTCTATAAAGTGCGCTTCGCCGATCTGAAACGTCGCATTCTGATTGGTGAAGAACAGGGCACCCCGACGACCCTTCGTCATATCTTGAAAAAAATTCAACTGCGGGTGCAGAAATCGGATCAGGAATTCGATGCGCTGTACAATGACCTGCTGCTGGAGATGGCACGTAATCAGATCTTCCTGATTAACGAACGCCAGCTGTCGCCGAATCAGCAAGAGTGGCTGCGCTATTACTTCAAACATCAATTACGCCAGCACGTCACGCCGATTCTGATTAACCACGACACCGATCTGATTGAGTTCCTCAAAGACGATTACACCTATCTGGCGGTCGAGATCATTCGCGGCGACGATATTCGTTACGCGCTGCTGGAGATCCCGTCCGACAAGGTTCCCCGTTTCGTCAACTTACCGGCTGAATCACCGCGTCGTCGCAAGCCGATGATCCTGCTGGATAATATCCTGCGCTATTGCCTGGATGAGATCTTCAAAGGCTTCTTCGATTACGATGCGCTGAATGCTTATTCGATGAAGATGACGCGCGATGCTGAATATGACCTCGTTACCGAGATGGAATCAAGCCTGCTGGAACTGATGTCCTCCAGCCTGAAGCAGCGTCTTAACGCAGAACCGGTGCGCTTTGTGTATCAGCGTGATATGCCGGATGCGATGGTGGAAATGCTGCGCCATAAGCTGTCGATTTCGAACTACGATTCGATTGTGCCGGGCGGCCGTTACCACAACTTTAAAGACTTTATTGGCTTCCCGAACGTCGGCAAAGCCAATCTGGAAAACCGTCCGCTGCCGCAAATCCGTCACATCGGCTTTGATGGCTTCCGTAACGGTTTCGATGCCATCCGTAATCGCGATGTGCTGCTCTACTATCCGTATCACACCTTTGAGCACGTGCTGGAGCTGTTGCGTCAGGCATCGTTCGACCCAAGCGTGCTGGCGATTAAGATCAACATTTATCGTGTCGCTAAAAACTCACGCATCATGGATGCGATGATCCACGCGGCGTACAACGGTAAAAAAGTGACTGTGGTGGTGGAGCTGCAGGCGCGTTTTGATGAAGAAGCCAATATTCGTTGGGCAAAACGCCTGACCGAAGCGGGCGTGCACGTGATCTTCTCCGCGCCGGGTCTGAAAATTCACGCCAAACTGTTCCTGATTTCACGTCGTGAAGGCGATGAGATTGTGCGTTATGCGCATATCGGCACCGGTAACTTCAACGAAAAAACCGCACGCATTTATACTGACTATTCATTGCTGACCGCCGATGCGCGCATCACCAATGAAGTGCGCCGCGTGTTCAACTTTATTGAGAACCCGTATCGTCCGGTGACGTTCGAACACTTACTGGTGTCGCCGCAGAACTCGCGCGACATGCTGTATAAGTTGATCGATGCCGAGATCGCCAATGCCCAGCAGAAAAAACCGGCGGGCATTACACTGAAAATCAACAACCTCGTCGATAACGGCCTGGTGGATCGCCTCTATGCCGCGTCATCTGCGGGCGTGAAGATCAATTTACTGGTGCGCGGCATGTGTTCTCTGATCCCTGATTTACCGGGCATCAGTGAAAATATTCGCATTACCAGCATCGTTGACCGTTATCTTGAGCATGACCGCGTCTATATTTTTGAGAGCGGCGGCGAGAAAAAGGTTTATCTCTCTTCCGCAGACTGGATGACGCGTAATATCGATCACCGTATTGAGGTGGCCGTGGCGATCCTTGATCCCCGCGTAAAGCAGCGCATTCTGGATATCATTGCCATTCTGTTGAGTGATACCGTGAAAGCGCGCATCGTGGACAAAGAACTGAGTAACCGTTATGTTCCGCGCGGCAATCGCAAGAAGGTGCGCTCGCAGCTGGCGATTTACGATTACATCAAGAAACTGGAACAACCCGAATAACGCCTATGCCAATTTCCCATAAAAGTACGCCGAAACCGCAGGAATTTGCTGCCATCGATCTGGGCTCAAACAGTTTCCACATGGTCATTGCCCGTGTGGTCGATGGCGCCATGCAAGTGTTGGGGCGTTTGAAACAGCGCGTGCATCTGGCCGATGGGTTAGATGCGCAAAATCGCCTGAGCGATGAGGCGATGGAGCGTGGCCTGAGCTGCCTGGCGCTGTTTGCGGAGCGTTTACAGGGGTTCAGCCCGGCAAACGTCACTATCGTCGGTACGCACACGCTGCGTATCGCCACCAATGCCGAAGAGTTCCTGCAGCGCGCCGCAGAGGTGATCCCCTATCCGATCGAGATCATCTCTGGCAACGAAGAAGCGCGTCTGATCTTCATGGGCGTGGAGCACACGCAGCCGGAAAAAGGCCGCAAGCTGGTGATCGATATCGGCGGCGGTTCAACCGAACTGGTGATCGGTGAGGATTTTGAACCGCAGCTGGTGGAAAGCCGCCGCATGGGTTGTGTCAGCTTTGCCAATCTCTATTTCCCGAAAGGGGAAATTTCGCCTGAACACTTCCGTCGCGCGCGTTTGTCCGCAGCGCAGAAGCTGGAAACCATGGCCTGGCAGTATCGTCTGCACGGCTGGCAGTATGCGCTCGGCGCTTCAGGCTCGATCAAAGCAGCCTGCGAAGTGTTGATGGCAATGGGTGAGAAAGAGAAGCTGATCACGCCGGAAACGCTGGAGATGCTGGTCTCTGAGGTGCTTAAGCACAAGTCGTTTAATGCGTTGAGCCTGCCAGGCTTGTCGGAAGAGCGTAAAGCGGTGTTTGTGCCAGGGTTAGCGATTCTGTGTGGCGTATTTGATGCGCTGGCAATTCGCGAACTGCGCCTGTCTGACGGCGCGCTGCGTGAAGGTGTGCTGTATGAGATGGAAGGTCGCTTCCGCCATCAGGATATCCGCAGCCGCACCGCGCAAAGTCTGGCTAACCACTACGCTATCGATAGCGATCAGGCACGCCGCGTGCTGGAAACGACCGAGCAGCTTTATCTGCAGTGGCTGGATCAAAATCCCAAACTGGCGAATCCACAGCTCTCGGCGTTACTGAAATGGGCTGCGCTGCTGCATGAAGTGGGATTGACCATCAATCACAGCGGCATGCAGCGGCATTCGGCTTACATCCTGCAGAACTCCAACATGCCTGGTTTTAATCAGGATCAACAGATGCTGTTGGCCATGCTGGTACGCTACCACCGTAAAGCGGTGAAGCAGGATGAGATGCCGCGTTTCACCTTGTTCAAAAAGAAACAGTTCCTGCCGATGGTGTTCCTGTTGCGTCTGGGTACGCTGCTGAATAATCAGCGCCAGGCCACCACCAAGCCGGACTCGCTCAAACTCAACGCAGATGACAGCAACTGGACGCTGACTTTCCCGCGTGGCTATCTGAGCCAGAATACGCTGGTACAGTTGGATCTGGAGCGTGAGCAAGCCTACTGGAATGATGTCACCGGCTGGAAACTGACGCTGGAAGAGGAGTAATGCGGGCTGCTGGCCCGCTGTATCACTATGACAACACGTCCCGATAACTATTACGCGGAAAAATACGGTCTGACGCCGACCCACTCCGAAGTGCTGGCTGCACTGCCAAAACTGGAAGTGGGCAAAGCGTTAGATCTCGGCTGCGGCCAGGGCCGTAACAGTCTGTTCCTGAATCAGCACGGTTTTGACGTGACGGCCTGGGACAGCAATCCGGTCAGCCTTGAGCGTCTGAATAGCATTATTCAGGAAGAGAATCTGGAGAACATTCGCACTGAACTGTGCGATCTCAATCAGGTGCGTTTCAACGGCGGCTATCAGTTCGTGCTCTCCACAGTGGTGATGATGTTCCTGCAACCGGAATCCATCCCACAGCTGATTGCCGATATGCAGGCCAGTACGCTGAAATATGGCTATAACCTGATTGTGGCGGCGATGAGCACGGATGATTATCCCAACTCGCAGAACTTCCCGTTTACGTTCAAATCCGGTGAGCTGAGCCATTACTATCGCAACTGGCACATCGTGAAGTACAACGAGGATATCGGTGAACTGCATCGTCGGGATGAAAACGGCGATCGCATCAAATATCGTTTCGCCACGCTACTGGCGCAAAAAGCCAGCTATTGATGACGAGGCCGCGGAGTGCGGCCTCATCTGATTTTGATCAACGCACCCTTAACCGTTACTGCTCATTTTTCACACAGCGATTGACCTGACAATCTAACTGTGACTAAATGTTGCCATCGCCCAGCCGGGCATTTACAGGAACCACCCTGCGTGAACAGCGCCATCCCTGCACGAAGACGTCCCAAAACCGGTACCATGACTCGCATTATTTTGCTGATCAGTTTCTTCATTTTGGTTGGCCGTCTGATTTTCATTATCCCCGGTGCGATTGAGCATCATCAGCAAAAAAAAGCCGCACCTGAGCCGGTCACCACACTGAGCACCAGCGATTCGCGCTAAGGAATTTGCGGGTCATCGTTGCTTGCCGCTTCACATTGCCCGATTGTGACAATGCTGCTTAATGCGCCCTGATTACCCGCAACGCGCTACACTTTGACCTGACTTTACAGACACAAGGGACGCGTTATGTCTGCTCCGTATGCACAACAATTAACTGAAATCCGTCAGCGCATCTTGCATCTGCTCCTCAGCGAGGACGATCTCGTTGATGTGCTGCTGGATAAATCTATCGATCTCAATGCCGCCGAGTTGCGGGAGATCACCGACTGGCGCCATCAGCTGGAAGAAGAGCTGCATCAACTGCACGCAGCTGACTTAGCGGATATCCTCGAAGCGCTACCTGAACAAGAGCGTCTGGCATTATGGCGCCTTGTGCCCTCCGAACAGCGCGGTCGCGTGCTGGTCGAAGCCTCTGAAACCGTCTGGGCCAGCCTGACGGAAGGTATGACTGATCGCGAGATTCTGCACGCTATTGAGCCGCTGGACATCGACGATCAGGTATATCTGGCACGCTATCTGCCGCGCGATTTAACCGGACGTTTACTCACCACGCTGGAGCCAAACCTGCGTGCACGCCTGCTGGAAGTGATCGAGCTTGATCGCGACCGCGTGGGCCAGGTTATGGATTTCAATATTCTGACCGTCCGATCTGACGTGACCCTCGCCACCGTGCAGCGCTTTCTGCGCAAGCGCAAAAGCATGCCGGATGGTACCGATAAAATCTTTATTACTGACGAACAGAATCAGTTGCTGGGTGAGTTAACACTCACCGACATTTTACTCAACAAGCCAAAGACGCTGGTTTCGGATGTGATGAATGCGCGCCCGACCACCTTTCAGCTCGACGACAAAGCCGAAGAAGCAGCCAGTGCCTTTGAGCGTTATAACCTGATCTCTGCCGCCGTTATTGATGCGAAAGGTAAGTTGATTGGCCGTATTACCGTGGAAGACGTGATCGATCTGGTTAACGAAGAGAACGAAAGTAACATTCGTAAGATGGGCGGTATCAGCCAGGGTGAGGACGTGTTCGCGCCGGTGCGCAAAGCGGTGGGTAAACGCTGGGCGTGGCTCGCCATCAATCTGTGTACCGCATTTATCGCTTCTCGCGTAATTGGCCTGTTTGAAGAGACCATTTCTCAACTGGTGGCGCTCGCGGCGCTGATGCCTATCGTTGCCGGGATTGGCGGTAACACAGGTAACCAAACCATCACCATGATTGTGCGTGCGCTGGCGCTGCATCAGGTGGAACCCGGTAACTTCTCCTTCCTGGTGGTACGTGAACTCGGCGTTGCCCTGATTAACGGGCTGTTCTGGGGCGGCATCATGGGAAGCATCACCTGGTTGATGTACGACAATATGCAACTCGGTGGCGTGATGATGCTGGCGATGGTGCTTAACCTGCTGCTGGCGGCGCTCATGGGTGTACTGATTCCGTTGATCATGACCAAGATGAAACGCGACCCAGCGGTAGGCTCCAGCGTGCTGATCACCGCTATCACCGACACCGGCGGTTTCTTTATTTTCCTCGGTCTGGCAACGGTGTTTTTGCTGCACCATTAAATCAAAGACAGTGCGCGTAACGTTGCAGCGCTTGCTGCAAATTGAGTTGCAACGTTGCGTGCGCCAGTTCCCGGATGCCTGGTGTTACGCGCGATGAGCCGCGTTGATTTAACCACTCGACCACATCGATAAGGTGCCACAGCGCGGTTTTACCATCATGAATTGGACGTGGAAACTGCGGGGTGTGAGTAAGCATTAACTTCCGCATATTCTGGCGCGATACGCCGATCAACTCGGCGATATCCGTAAGGCCGACCAGATCGGGGGCCGCTTCAATCAGTTCGGCATCGGGTAAAGCCTGAATGACTTCGGCTAAGGCATCGCGAATCGCTTGCTGCGCACTCTCCGCTTCCCGGCAGTACATCAGACTCAATTTACCGGCTACGCCAGTACCCACCAGCGCATCAGTGCAACCGGCAGCACCGAGTCGCTCCAGGGCTTCGTCATCAGAAACAGCGTCACTCAACTGAAAACGTAACGTGAATTCAAATTCCATTTTTACATCCTTATCGTTTCACTCTTGAGCAGTTATCCACCACTCGCTTTAACATCCTGGCATGATTTTCAGGGCTCTTAGGCGTGCTCCAAATGCAGGTAATACAGAAATCACCGCATCGACACTCTGCTGAATTCTCCGGGCAATACATTTTTCCCCACGCATGATGCCCACCCTGCGCAATTTTCCATCCCTGAACTTCTGCATAACGTAAAACGCTTTCAATCTCTTTGTGCGGGTGTCGCTTCCTTTCTGACATTGCATGCCACCTTATACTTTGAACATTAGGTTGTCAACTGACAACCACCTTCGGTTTTCTGATGCTATGTCATCAGCATTTAAGGCGAGAAAAAACAAGAAGTGTCCTGTGATCCCGAATTTCATTTGAGGTTGGATACCAGCGCACAAAATCGAGCGCGCCTGAGTTCAAGCGCATATACACTTAGCGCTATCACTGACCTGAGGGAGAAACAGCATGTTTAAAGTTGATGATTTTGTGCAGTCGAAGACCGGTGGCCCAAAGATGCAGGTCACACGGGTTGAAGGGGAGTTGCTATGGTGTGCACGTATTGACGATCCCATCAAACGTGAGATCGAAGTCAGAGCAGATAGCGTGAATTTGTATCACGAAGAAGGCGATTTCGGCGTGTGCTGATTCTTCCGTTACGCGATAAATAGCGCCGCTACTGGTCAGTGCACCCTGCCATAGCGGCGTAATTTATTGTGTAATGCCTGGTTTTGCTCGCCATGAATGACGCGCTACGCTGCTCGGTGCGGTTAATGACGCCCTTACATTGTTTGGTGCGGTTTTCATAAAGTGCGCATTCATGCGTACCAGGTTAAAGACGCACTCACTGGCTTAAGTGAATGAATGGCATTACGCAATTTTTTGCATGACGTGAACGCAGACAATCACGGATTGTCCTTTTGCAGATTATCTTGCCCAATTCCGCCAATAAACGGCAAGCGCAGTTTTAATGGCGCGAAGTTCAGCCCCAGATTCAATCCCAATACATTCACTTCCAACCCTTCTTCCGCACCCAAGGTAACGCCTAACACACCCAGCAAGGACACCTGTAACCCACGCCCCGACGGTGGTAATCCAATGGGATGAAGCAGAGAGCGATAGTCTTTGCCTAACGCATTAGCAGGCAGGTCTAACTTTAATGCAGGTACTTCACGGCCAATGTGCGCCATAAAGGTGTTGCTGTTCGGTCCCGGCCACGCGTGATAGGTCGTTGGCCACGGGTAGGATTTTATCGCCGCTTCGATCTGCGGAATCATCGCTTCTGCTTCCTTGCCGCGATGCTCCACCAGTAAACGCGGTTTCGCGCCGTACCAGTATCCGTCCGGCAGGTTTGCGTTGCGACGCACCTTGTCGCCACTGCCCCAGCTGATCACTTCGTAACGGTTGTACTGCGTCTCTCCCGCGCGTTTGAAAATGATCCACGGATGCACCGCGACAGCGCCCTTCCAGCCATATGTGGGCGCGGCATAGACCTGCACGATGGCCAGATTGGCATATTGATGTGGGTCCGGCGCTAACCCGGCCGAATCCCGTCGCGCCGTCGCCCAGCCACCGCGCTCACTGGTTAACTCACCGGTGCGCGTGGCTTGCGCCAGACTGGCCGCCAGTGAGAGCAGCACAATACAGAGGAAAGAGAGGAGAAAGGCTTTCAATGGCAGCATCGACGGCGTCCTGATGATTAACAATTCACCTGCCATCATGCATTGATAGAGGTGAGTTTGTATTCACTAACTATGCGATAGGGCAAATCGTTCTGAAAACCGATGTTAGTTGGCCACAAAAGAATGGAGTGTATCTCGCAGATGCACACTCTTCGCTGACCCTTGCGTTGCATCAACGTCGCTTATAAAAGACAATTTTTGCTGGATTGAATGCTTGCGAGGACGCTATGGAATACACCGAGGTAACAGCATGACTATCATCACTCAATCTGCACCAAAGAAAAAAGCAGTCAGTCACGACGATCCGATGGTAGCAGAGTTGCGAGAAAACCCGGATTACGCTGAAATCTACCTGCAAACGGCATTGGAAGATATCTACGAAGAAGGCGGGATAGCTGCCTTTCTGATCGCCCTTCGCCGGGTAGTTGAGGCTCGGGGTGGCATTAGCGAAATCTCTCGCAAATCGGGGTTGTCGCGCCAGCAGTTGTACAAGACGCTCTCAGAAAAAGGAAATCCAACGCTCACTACCTTAACAGAGATTACTCGTGCGGCGGGCGTTAGGCTTATCTCTCACCTCTAAAGAAAAAGCCCGCATTTAAGCGGGCTTAATAGGCAATTCAATGAGTGGAAATCACTTCCACTCCATTATAAATTAAAATTAATATAAATAACAGTCACTTAGAAACTCGATCTTTCTCGATACCATAATCTATACCATGCGGAGATTTTTTTATTTTTTCTGCTCATCGACGTTTATTAAGCTCAGGCTCATGCTGAGAAGACTCTCGCACAACATGAATCAAATATAAAATTAAAGATAAAAATAAGTATGTTATACAAATTTATGCACTACCTCTATTTGAACTCCGAAGCAGCTTCTACCGTCCATGACATCTCTTGTATTTCATGCCACTGCCACATGGACAAGGGACATTACGGCCAATCTTTTTGCTCTTGCGACCAAAGTGGACTTGTTTTTCCCGTTCGAGATTGACCGTACGCTCAGGATTGGCCATTCTCGCTGCGTCTTCATAAATGTGTGCGTTATCTGCTGTATGCTCCGTCGGTATGTAAATTTTGAAAGACCGCGCCTGGACATAAGTACCATCGGCACTAACTTCAGCCACAATGCCAATGACGTTAGTAGCCTTGGCGCTCAACGCAACTGCGCTAGCCTTATTGTTCACCTTAGTCCAGTCAATTGGATGACCATGCTGTTGAAGCCAAACGAAGAGCGGTACACCGTCCCCGCCCAGAACAAAGTAACGAACGGGATGCTGAATCAGTGTTTTTCGAAGGTCGGACAGCATCTTGGCCAGATTATTCCGACCTTCCTCTCCTAGGTCACGGATATGACTCTCTGCTGAAAGCCAGCCGCTAGCTCGGGTGCTATCGAGTGCTCCAAGCAGCTTCAGAACCTCCTCCGGGAACTTCTGACTTGGGAACGGTTTGCTTTCCCACTCCTCACCTTCGAAGGTCCTGTCGACGATGTCACTCATGCCATCCCAGATAACCATGTTCGCTTTCTCTTCCTTCAACTGCTCGATAATATCCAGATCAAAACGGTTCTTCTTCAGGTAAGCACCCAAGTGATCGATCTCGTCGAAGAGATGAGCCCCGCGTATTCCGGCAACGGCTTGCCGCACCTCCAAGTAATGGACGAACTCCCCGGGTGTGGGCAAGAGTCGCTTGAGCACAAACAAATCGTCGATGGACAGTGAGATGAAAGCATGCTTTCCAAGTAAAGGCTCAACCTGCAGTAATTCTTTACAGTACGTGGAAAAGGGCGAGAACGACTCCACTGTCAACCCAATAGGCACCATCACCCGGTAGTCAGAGCGACGCACACGACAACACTCTTCGTATTTGCCATTCACGAGGTGATAGAGGAACACTTCATCCGCCGAATTCATATAATTGAAGAAGCGTGCACATTGTTTATATGCCTTGAATACTAAGTCCTGCACTGATTGAGCATGACGGCCAAAATCAAGCGCCGGTGATGCAATGGTGGCTGCTGCACCAGCCTTAGCCTCAACTAATAACAGCACATCATCGACCAGGATTAGAGTATCGTTTTCGGACCACTGCTTGCTATCAGGATCCTTGTAGTAAACCTCCTGAAGAACTGTGGCTCCCGGAAGCTGGGCATAGAGAATGTCGGCAAAGGCTGCTTCGCTCATCATTTTCTGCCTATCTTTAAAGGCCTTATTGTAATCCGGCTTTCGCTGTAGGAGATTAAATAGGAGCGCACGATACCCCGCATCGCGAGCAAAACAGGGATCGACCGCGTAGTAATCCGACCCAAGCTGAATTAGAGGCTTCTTACGTGCTGGCAGTGTCCGAAAGGGTGTCCCCTTAAAATCGCCCGCTGCGAAGAACTCAGTATCTTCTCCTCGCTGGTATGACAAGTCTGCTAGCAATGTCGGTGGCAACTTCGTGTGACGGCTTACATTGGCAATACCGCCGCGAAGCATATCCTCCATCGCCCCCCGGGCCGCTTTGGACTGCTCCTCATTTTCAGCAATCCATGACTCCATAGCGTCTTCCATAGACTTACTTTGCTCTATAGAAAAAGCTTTTACCGCCTCAAACTGCTTCATCATCTCAATGATTGCGTTGGCCTGCCCAGAACGAGTAGCGTCGGCCATGGCCTGAAAGCCTTCCGCAATATCGGTGGCACCAATGCCGTACACCTCCTCCAAAACATCATTGTGAGGCGCCAGAACGTAGCGATAGAACTCGCCCTCCAAAACTTGATAACGATTCCCGCGTATCATGACCCAAGTGGATTTCGCACGGAATTCAATGTCGGCCGTATTAGGACCGAAGATGCCATCTTTGGTCTCAGCAGAGGTGGCCATAGCATAGAACATGGCCTGCTCTCTCAGTTTTCGGCTACGTTCAAACAACTCAGCGCACAGTGCTTCGTCGAATTCCATATCCGCAGGAGCGGCCTCAGATGCCAGAACCGCGTGAACATACTCTAGTAAGAACTGGGTTTCATTAACTACGTCAGCTGGGCTACCCTCTTGGCCTAGCTTTTCGCCCCCAATTTGGTTTCCCATTTTTTTCATCATGTGCTGAGCGTAGATGTACCCGAGCAAATCATGCGGAGGCATTTTGACAATCAACTCACGCATTCGGTCAGCAATGGATTCCATATCCTTCAATAAAGAAGCTACAGTTTTCTTTCGATCTTCTTCCATACTCATTCTTATCACTCCATTCTGAACTACTGATCTTTCAAGCACCATAATGCTCACTCGTCAATCATATCAGCTCAGTCCTGCATCTTGGCTTTACGCTGTTCACGATAATCAGCTTTCTTATATATCGCCCTTACTCTGGTTACGTCGAGGTTTCGAGCACTTACTGTAGTGGATATTTTTTCCGGGATTATCCGTGGCGATTCAAAGCCCCACAAAAACACGCAAATTCAGATGTATTTCACCGCATTCATGACCAAGCAAACTTTAATGAAATGCCACCTCACCCAAAACATCAAAATAAAATAAAACTTAAATTAAAAAATAGTTAAAACTCAAATCGCAACTAATAAAAAATCAAAAAAAATCCCACCAATCTATTTTAAACAGCATTTTTTGTACTTAATTCCACTTCCACAGTGACACGGTTCATTTCGCCCAAGTTTCATCCGCCTACCTTCTCGTAAAAATGGAGGTAAAGCATCACTTACTCTAGATGCTGGTTTCATGTCAGCTGTAAGTCGTTCCATTTCGTCAGACGCCGCCCATGGATAATCCAAAGTCACACCGAACTGGACTTGCCCATTCGGGCTTACAGAAACTCCAAACCATTGAGCTGCATGTTGCTGATACTTGCGTTTTGCACAGTGAGCTTCCAACACAGCAACCGCTTCAGGAGATACCTTTGGATTACAATGAAAGCTGACTCCACAAGGTGGAGTGCTCGAGGCCAGAGTAACATCATGCCGCTTACCATCGAACTGCGCTTTCCTTATGATAGTTTCAAGTATGCGGTGAACATTTCTACAAGCATCCTCATTCATTGAAAGCAAGTGGAACCCGAGTTCAAGTGTTGCCGGGTCTGCTCTATTCTCAATTTCTTTAATCAAATCTTCATAACGTGTTCCTCGCATTTTCGTGAGTATGCCTGCTGGGGTATAATCACCTTGAAGATTATCTCTGCGAACTAACATCGCCGTATCTAAATCTTGTGCGACAGAATCTTCAAGCATCACTAGGTCGTAATTTCCATCTAGCCAGAGATTCTGCTTAAGGTGATAGCCAAGCACGGTTAACTCGTGCCCACTCATCAACTTATCTGATACAGCCACTCTTAATTTTACATAGCTAAGAAAACGCAATGGCGTTGCCAGCATTTCCGTCAAAGTATCTAGGAGGAAAACGTCCATTACGAACGGAGGACGAATGACATTGGTAGTCTGGAATTTAAGTGACTGACTTGCCTGAAAGGCAAGTGCAGGATAGTGTTCAGACACAAGGCTGAACAAAAAGATATCTTTGATGCTAGTCGGAAGAGCTATGTCTTTCTTGTTGTCATCCACCAACCGGCATCCTCCAGCAAGCAGTTCATTCGCACACACCCACCCCTGATCATACGAATCCTGAATTGCGGCAGCGAAGTCGGCCTTTAGCTGGTTGTCGTTGCCCTTGCGTGCTGCAATAGTTAGCTTTTTAGCCTTCGCCTGCAAAATGATGAGTCGATCTCCGTATATGACTAGAACATCAACCTCAGCAACAATATCTTTACCACGATATAGGTTTACATTCGCATGAACATGTTCACTGCCAAATACCCTAGATAAGCGGCGTGCAGCAAATTGTTCAGTAAAAGCTCCGCGATGCTCAGCAGCTGTCGGGCGATAAGCCTTGTCGTCCCACATCCAAAAGAATGGAGATTCGTATAATGCCTCGTAAATGGCGTAATGTGAAAAGAGAAGTATAGTTCCATGCCCGGTCGGTATGAGCGGTCGAGCAGCGACCTCATTGAAATCCCCAACCTCCTTAAACCCATCGTTATGCCCTGAAAAGAGAAATGCAGCAAAGAAGGCTTGAACTATATTTGCCTCAACACCACTGTGGAATACCACTTCGTCTAGCGAGAACTCGAATACTGGCAACCAAGTCGCTAGAGAGCCTTCATCTGATTGAAAATCAGCGAGAAGTTTCGTTCCCTTCTCATCCATCAAAGTGCACATTGTCTTCGCTATGTTGCGCGCCTGACCAGAAGTGAAGCCTTTGTTTTTAAGCAGCCATTCATCATCCGCCCCAAACTTTTCTGGCACTAAATCTCTATACTGGAAAGCATAAGCTGATTCTGTACCGTAAAAGATTGGTTCTCGCATCCCTGGTCCATGCCACGGGTTTGGAGGCTCCCCTCCCTGCTTCATCGCTTCAAACATAGAAGCGAAGATTGGATAGGACATTGCGTTGTGAAGCTCCTGCATAAGCGCATCAGTACGCTGGACATAGCCATCAATTACAGCTTTCGGTTGCTTAGTTAGGTCCAACGGTCCTTTTACCATGAGACCAAGCAACGTCGTAAGCTCCGTCCGTATAAGGCGCTCACCACTGAACAATCGATCCATGTCAGATGGCTTTAGTGTTCCCTTAATATGAATGACGTTATCGCGATTACAAATTCGCGCAATCGCATGAACATATCCTGGCGAACAAGCTAATGCTGCCAAATCCTCAAAAATATGGGCTTCGTCTCTCGGTTTTTCCATATTTCCCCCCAAATTATTTACAGCATGGAAGAACATTCTCTTCTCCCATCATCCTCGTTGTTCAAGTTTGCAGTAGTTACCTGTCGAACAAAAATGGCAAGTTCTGCTGAATCCCCAGTACGTCTAACTTCATCAAGCAGTTCAGTAGCATAATTTGGGTTGGCACGGAAAAATACCGTCATAGCTTCGTCATGTGATCTGTCTTTCATCTAATCCATAATCTTGGTCGAACGGTATCGACACATATTTTTATGGATAGAAGCGATATAATCCTTACTTACGTATCAAGCATGTCCCACTCATCACCCAAGACCCATCGTAAGGCAGAGAGTTTCCCATTGAGCATCCCCCATTCAAAATCGCTCCATGGTCCGGTATCTTCATATTTATCCCTGACTCGTTGGGCTACAATTTTTGCTTGGTCAAGAATATCTTCATGAATAACATCATTGCCGTAGCGTTCTGTGCCAGCGGGGACTATCTCAATATCACCATTTTCTAGGTGATACATCCTATTCATATGGCGGTTGTACCAGACTTTATCGAATAACTCATCCATCGCAGACATGATTTCCTGAAGTCCACGAGTTTCGTCTTCCCAAGAAAAGCTATTCTCATAGTGAAATTCTTCAAGATCGAGCAAGCCCTCAATAGCAGAACTTGTGGCGTTAAAGAATAAAGAGCTGCTGCCGTCAAAAATATCTGCGAAATCTTCATGTGGCTGCCTGTGGTCTTGGCCGGAAAAATCCGTGACATTGTGAGTGACAAATCTAAAGGTTTCGTACTCACTTACGTGCGACACCCGAAACTCATGGAAAGTCTCTGCTAACATTGCATCAGCAACACTATTTTTCTGCTTATGGAACGGAGCCTTCTTAGCGATAGCCCGCTCTGCAGCTCTGATTTTTGCGGCATCAGAGATTATAATTTCGTGGGCCATGTCAAAAAGTTTGGCAACACGACTTACTGTATTTTGATTAACTTCGGAAAGAATAGGCAGTCTGTGATTAACATCATCCAAAGTCTTGAGCGCAGTATCTTTACCTTCACCGCCAAAAGACTCAACCACCCCTTTAATTATTCGAAATTCAGTGGCGAGTCGTTTCCGCGTAGCCTCAATCACCTTATCTTTATTTCGTTCGTACTCTGCACGTATCAGGTCTGGCAGTAGTATTTTGATACTCCCATCCTGTACCAGATGTTCGATGGCAGTAAGCATTGGCAATTCAGCTTTTTTAGATGAAATATCAAGCCAAACACATGTATCAAGCATAATTAGATGCATTTAAGCTCCCACAAGTTATGAAAATAAAATACCTATAATCTATAAGATCGTTACCAGATAATCTTAGGTATCTCAAGTCTCTAAACCTTGAAGAACTACTTTCATGACACTTGAGGGGTTGCAGATTGGAGTTGCCCCCGCTAAAACGGACACGGTTAATTTATAGCCAGCAGCGAACTTCTGTATTCCCTTGGTGACTGCATTTTCAGCCCTTTATGGGGATGCCAGTTATTGTAG